>DAOVVG010000128.1 GCA_030632175.1 Gammaproteobacteria bacterium | reverse complement strand
TGGACCGGCGACCGACCATGCATGGTCGGGGGAAACGGCCATGCGCACAACGATGTTATCCTTGGTGATGTTCCAGACCATGTTGTCCGTTGCAAGCGACAGCGGGCCGTCGTAAGTGTCCCTGACATCTGCAAAGACATCGTAGCGGGTGTTTTCGTCGTTATACAGAAACAATTTGCAGGTATCTTACTGATTCAAGACCTGTGCATGGTAGGCGATATGTTCACCAATAAAAGTAGCGATGAAGTGATAGCTGTGATCGTAGCCTTCCTGCATACGCAGTTGCAGTGGTATTCCCGCCTTTTTACAGGCCGCCACCAACGTCTCCGGGAGTAACTGCCCCTCATCCAGAAACTCGTCAGCAGTCCCCTGGTCGACGAGCATATCAGGGACTGTTGACCCCGCCTCGATGAGCGCGACGGCGTCGTATGCTTCCCAGCTACGCTGATCGTCACCCAGATAGGCCGAGAAACAGCCCTGCCCCCAGGCAGATTGCAGCGGGTGGCAGATGGGCGAAAACGCCGAAACAGATTTATAGGCATGCGGATTTTTCAGGGCACAAATCAGCGCGCCATGGCCGCCCATCGAATGCCCGCTGATTGATTTCTTGTCCGTAATGAGTGGCAGATTTTCCTCCACCAGGGCGGGCAATTCGCGCGTCACGTAATCATACATATGGTAATGCCTGTCCCACGGAGACCGGGTAGCGTTTACATAGAACCCGGCACCCTTGCCAAGATCGTAACGGCCTTTCTCATCCGGTACATCGTGGCCACGCGGACTGGTATCCGGCATAACCAGCGCCAGACCGTGTTCTGCTGCATATCGCTGCGCGCCTGCCTTGACGCGCACGTTGTCATCGGTACAGGTGAGCCCGGATAGCCAGTACAAGGCAGGCACACTCTGATGTTCGGCCTGCGGCGGCAGATAGACCGAAAAAATCATTTCACACTGACACGCCTGCGAGTCATGCGAGTAACGTTTCAGATAACCACCGAACTCCTTGATACTTTCTATTTCTATCATGTCAGGCCTTTAAAAAAGAATGACAGAACGAATGCTCTCGCCACTGTGCATCAGGTCAAACGCCCTGTTAATGTCTTCCAGACCCATGGTGTGCGTCACCATGCTGTCGAGCTCGATTTCACCACCCATGTAACGTTCCACATAACCCGGCAGCTCGCTGCGCCCCTTTACACCGCCAAATGCCGTTCCCTTCCAGGTACGCCCGGTAATCAGCTGAAACGGACGGGTGGAAATTTCCTGGCCGGCACCGGCCACACCGATGATGGTGGAGACACCCCACCCCGTCCGCGTACATTCCAGCGCATCACGCATGACCTGTACATTACCGATACACTCGAATGAGTACTCAACACCGCCATTGGTCATGTCAACAATGTACTCCGTGACATTACCGTCAATCTCGCCCGGATTAACAAAATCCGTCGCTCCCAGCGCCTTCGCCATGGTCCATTTCCCGGGATTGATATCAACAGCGATGATGCGTGAGGCCTGCGCCATCACGGCACCCTGAATACAGGACAGGCCAATTCCGCCGAGACCAAACACCGCGACCGTGGCACCCGGCTCGACCCTGGCCGTATTCAGCACCGCACCAATACCGGTTGTTACACCGCAACCCAGCAGGCACACCTTGTCCAGTGGTGCGGCCTTGTTGATCTTTGCCAGTGCAATTTCGGGGACAACCGTGTATTCAGAAAAGGTCGAGCAGCCCATGTAGTGATAAATCGGCTTGCCGTTTTGCGAGAAACGGCGTGTACCGTCCGGCATATAACCTGTCCAGACGGTATCGGCAATCGACTGGCAGAGATTGGACTTGCTGGAGTTGCAATACTCGCAGTCACCGCATTCGGGAATGTACAGCGGGATAACGTGGTCACCGGGCTGCAGGGTTTTTACGCCGGGTCCGCATTCAACCACCTCGCAGCCACCTTCATGCCCCAGCACACAGGGAAATACCCCCTCCGGGTCCTCACCTGACAGCGTAAAGGCGTCGGTATGGCAGACGCCGGACGCAATCACCTTGAGCAGCACTTCACCCTCACGTGGCGCCTCAACCTCGATATCTTCAATTTGCAGCGGTTGTTTTGGTCCCCATGCTACAGCTGCTCTGCATTTCATTGCTTTTCTCTCTTTTCTGGCTCGTTAAAAGATGGTATTCAAAACCGGGCATTAGCAACTCAAGCGTTGTAAATAACAATGCACTCAGGAAAAACATCAAGCCAATGAACCTTCAATCCGTATTGTACCAAAGTACAATATACACAAATGCCAGCCGTATCTATTCTGAAGGCTCGTCGGGTGTGGGCGAATAAAACACCTTCGGGAAATAAGCCCGCCACTCACTGTTGTGAAGGTAGTTAGCACCCGACACCATTCAACACCGCAGGCCTGCATGTCTGTGTTTTTGTCTCTCCGCGCGGTGACCTCCGGATCACCGTTTTTTATTGGGAGACGGCATCACCTTCGAAGGTGCGACCACCGGTGCTATCGGCGGATGCGAATCCCTCCCATAGGCACGTATCACCTTGCGGATATAATTTTTCGTCTCCTGGTAGGGTGGCACTCCCAGGTATTTCTCCACCGCACGCTCACCGGCATTGTAACCCGCCAGTGACAAGCGCAGATCGCCCTGAAAATAAGACAGTAACCAGCGCACATAGGCCATGCCACCGTGCAGGTTTTGCACCGGGTCTGTCCTGTCCTTTACGCCAAAACGGGCCGCCGTCGACGGAATCAACTGCATCAACCCCTGTGCATTCTTTGGCGAACGTGCCCGCGGATTAAAATTTGATTCCGTCTGGATGATAGCGAGAATGAGATTCGGATCGAGACCATAGTCCGGTGCCAGCAAGCGCACCCACGAAGCGATCTGACTGCGCTCAGGGCTGTCCATGTTAACACCGGCTCCTCCTTTCAGGCCCGGGATGGTTGCAATGGCATAGGCATCATAGCGACTTTCATAGGTGCATCTGGGTTTTCTGCTGACACCCGGCTCCCCGACATAGGCGAGAAACTTGCGTGCCGTCAAATCGCCACTCGCCGCTGCCACCAGTAGCCAGGCCGCTGCCAGGTCGGTATCCCGCGGCGCACCCAGGCCGTTGGCGTACATCCACGCCAGACGCATCTGCGCCTGCATGTCTCCCAGCCGGGCAGCTGCGCAATACAGTTGCCGCGCACGGCCGTAATCACGCCGATAACCGATGGCACGTTCATACTGGCCGGCCAGTTCCGTCAACTGCACCGGGTCGGGATCCGCCAGCAGCACCTGCCAGTCCAGTATCGGGGTAATAGCCTCCGCTGCTACCACACACAGCGACAACACCAGTCCTGCAACCACCCTGCAACGTACACGGCTCACCTTGGAAAGAACTCGACAGGAATCTTCGTGGTGACCGTGGGCACACCCGGTTTGTCGCCGAAGTTGATGCCCTTGACGAGCACCACCAGTTGCTGCTCCAGTGACGTCGAACCCAGCTCACTGCTAACAATAATGCAGCGAGTCACCCGACCGTCCGGCTCAATCGTGATACTCATGACAAGTTTTCCCCGCAGGGACGGATCCTTGCGCAATTCGCGATTGTAGAGTGTATACATGGCCCCCTTGTTACGATCCAGCACCTCCTGGATTTGTTCCTCGCTACGAACTGCACCCCGCGAAGGTGAAGCGGCACGCCCTGTTGTTGGCAGTGGCACATCCCCGCTACTAAAACCCTGCACGCCCGGCTCCCTGTCAGGCAAGCCGCTGGTACCGAGCACTGATTCATGTGCCACACCGCCTTCAATACCCTTGCTGCCCCGGGTGACATCGGCTGTCAGTACGGAGGGTTGCGGCGCTCGCTGTGGCAGCCGCTCTACCCTGTCTGCCCGACCCGAGGCGGTGCCGGTGCGCGGCGGCGCATTGCGCAATTCTGAAAGTGCATCACTCATGGCAAGCACGCCGCTGCTGGACGCTTTGGCACGCGGTGTCACTACCGGTTCGACCGGTGCTTGTACAGGTGCTGCTTTTGGTGCCGGCGGTACCACCGCCGCAGGTTCTTCCGGGACTATTACCGGTGGCGGCACAGGTAATAGCTGCTCAGCCAGCAGGCGTACGCGGCGCAACGGCAGCTCCTCTTCAAGACTGATATCGGCTAGTGGAATACGGATATAGGGCGTCGCTACCCCGACGATCAGGCAGACCAGCAACACCTGCAACAGGATACGACGAAAACGGCGATCCTCCTCGTACGATACCGTCCATGGTATACCTGTCTGCAGGGTCAGCGTCGACATGCGATCAGCCTGCCTCGGGGGTGCGTTGCAACACCGCCAGGGAAATACTGCCGTATCCTGCCCGTTTGCAGGTCAGCATAACCTTGTTGAGTACTGCAAACGGCACAGACCTGTCACCCATGATGGTGACCTCACGCCCGCTATCGGCCGGAGCTTCCTCTGCAAGCAGCGCCTGCAGCGCCACGTGTAACGACTTGATCCCGTCAGCGGAAGCCGTGACATGGTCGATCGCGACAACCGGCTCACCCTGCAGCAGGATAGTATCCCGGGTAATCATCACGACCAGCGTATCTCGGGGTTCCTGTGCCGCAATTGATTCGGGAAGTTCTACAAGCTGATTACCGGCTTCCGATCCGCCGTCGGCAGAATGCACCAGGAAGAAAAACACCAGGATAGTAAAGACATCCATCAATGCCACCAGGTTCAGGGTTGGCCAGCGTCGCGACTTTTGCTGGCGCTGGCGACGCCACTTGAACTGCGCTGCACCGCGTGGAATCCTGGTCATTGCGTGCCCTGCCGCAACGGTACGGCTACCGGCACCGGACCCAGCGCAATCAGCGGAAAAAGTTCCAGTTTCCGGGTCACATCATCCTGTGGTTGCAGCTTCACCCGTAACACATCCAGCACGTCTACCAGCACTTCATAGGCTACCTGCGGTTCCAGCAGCACGGTCGCCTCCAGGCTGTCGGGATAACGTGTCTTTAGTTCACCGGCCAGTGTCGCCAGCGAATCCAGTGCCTGTGCATCGGTGGACCTGCTGATGTTGACAGACTGCGGCTGGCCAGCTTCCTCAAAATAATCCACTTCAATTACATCCCGCCTGACCGTCACCTGCAGTTGTAACGGATCAGGGACAGTCTCGCCATCACCCTCGCCGCCAGCCGGCTGCACCTCGAGGATTGTCATTCGGGAAAACACCGCCGTTACCAGCAGGAACGGCACCAGTATCACCATCAGGCTAAGGAAGGCAGTCACATCAACCGTGTGTGCATCGCGCCTTGCCTTTCGCTGCCAGCGGGGTTTCACGTCACATCCCTGTCCGTCACAGTCGCGCCAGTAATCAGATTGGATAGCCTGACCGTGACCATCTCCAGCGTATCGACCAGTTCCGAGGTCTTGGTTTGCATGACCGCATGTATCAACAACAGGGGTATCGCGACCATCAGGCCAAAGGCCGTGGTATTCATTGCAATGGAAATACTCGCCGACAGCATATTGGCCTTTTCAGCCGGGTCAGCGGCAGAAACCGTTGAAAACGCCTCTGTCAGACCGATGATGGTACCCAACAGCCCCAGCAAGGTGGCGATGTTCGCCAGCGTTGCCAGGTAGTGAGTGCGTTTTTCCAGCCGTGGCACAACTTCCAGCAAGCCCTCCTCCATGGCCATCTGTATCTCATCACCGCTGCCACGGTGTTCGGCACGACTCAGGCCGTAACCCAGGATCTTGCTGACCGCAGCATTGGACCGTATAACGACATCACGGGCCGCGTCGTATTTACCGCTTTCCAGCAATGGCAACACCCGCTTCCAGATACCCTTGTTCCTGGCACGCACGTAGCTGAGGTAAATATAACGCTCAATGGCGATGGCCGTACCGATGGCCAACACCAGCAGTATCGGGTACATGAACGGCCCACCGGACTGAAAGAATCTTAGTATCGTGTACAGCGTTTCCATATTGACTCCTTGACAGATTTCTAGTCTTAACGATATACCTGATGCACGTATAAATACCAGCTTCCCATTTCCTGATGGGTACGTCGCGTTGCTCCTTTACCCATCCTACAATTCCACACGCATCTCCGCAGGATGGGTAAAGAAGCGCAGTGACATACCCATCAATCCAACTAATCGATACTGTAGCCCTGGCGCTGCAACTCCAGTTGATGCTGGAACATATCCCGCTCGACCGGCTTCGACTCCTCAGTGATTTCGCTGTCGATCTGGTCGCCTTCCAGTGGCGCGCCGACGCGTTTCCAGGGTGCAATATACAGGGTCTTTGGCAGGGCCTGGTTGCCCTTGATGGAAATGGTGTCCTGTTCCAGCTGCTCCTCTGCAACTGCGCCTGAGATCCACAGGCCGGCGACCGCCAACAACATGCAAACGCGTTTATTTATCTGCCGCATGAATTACCCCGATCGCCCATCATTGACCACCCTGCAATTCAGCAAGACGCTGCACACTCTTCTCGATCCAGGGATCACCCGGATCACCGTCGGAACGTTGCGCGTTGGTAGTGTAGACATCAATCGCCTGCTGCTCAAAGGGCGCTGCCTGCTCTGCCAGCAACACATCATATTCCGCCAGTTCCTCGTCCGTCAGGCTCCTGGGACGTTCGGATGCCAGCAACGCATCACCCAGTTCATCGTACATAGTGGCAATCTGATAGGTGGCTGCCGTGATCACGGGTGTCACGCCATAGTCGATAGCAGATTCATACGCCTGCAGCGTTTGTTTCATCGAACTTAACTTGCGCTTCAGGCTTTTCTGTAGCGGATTGACCAGCCGAATCCGGCGAAAATTCGCCAGTTGTCTATCTGCCAGCTCCAGCGCGGCCTCTGCGGCAGTGACGCGAGTTTCCGCGGTACCGGCTTTCCGGTCCGCCGCAACGATCGCTTCAAGCCAGTGCTGCCGTTTATCAGCATCGGCACTTTCAAGGTCTGCAAGTTGTTGCATTACCCCGATCGCCACCGTGGCGGGTTCAGGAAACCGTTTGAGATACAGTTTGCGGACAGTAATAGCGTCACTGATGGCACCCGCCTGCAGGTATAGATCACCGGCGCG
>DAOVVG010000219.1 GCA_030632175.1 Gammaproteobacteria bacterium | reverse complement strand
TTGCTGCCAGTCCGGCAGCCTGTTTTAACGGCAGCTCTGCCAACAGCACTTCCAGCATGCGCAAGGTCTCTGCATCCACTGCCGAGCGCTCACGCGCCGGTGCGCCGTGTACCAGCACAACAAACTCCCCTTTCTGCTGATTGGCATCCGACTCAATCCGTTCAAGCAGTTCATCCAGCGAGCCATGCAGTATTGTTTCAAAAGTCTTGGTCAGTTCACGGGCCACGGTTGCCTCACGGTCACCGCCAAAACACTCGGCCATATCACGCAGGCTGGCGCAGATACGATGGCTGGACTCGTAAACCACCAGCGTGACCGTCACTGCGGCCAGCGCCTGTAAGCGCTGTCGCCGTGCCGCCTGTTTCGACGGCAGGAACCCCTCGAACAAGAACCGGTCCGAGGGCAATCCGGCCACCGACAGCGCGGCAATCAACGCCGATGCGCCCGGCACCGGCACCACCCGCACATGGGCATCACGTGCAGCCCGCACCAGGTAAAATCCGGGATCGCTGATCAGCGGTGTGCCGGCATCGGACACCAGCGCCATATCCTCACCCCCGGCCAGGTGCCGCAATATCCTGTCGGTTATTTCCCGTTCATTATGCTCATGCACTGCAAGCAGCCGTGTGCCAATACCATAATGTGCCAGCAACTTCTTGCTGTGCCGGGTGTCTTCCGTGGCGATCAATGGAACTGTCCGCAAGACTTCCAGCGCACGCGCGGATATATCCTGTAAATTGCCGATCGGCGTGGCAACTACATACAACACCCCCGCGTTTTGTTGTGCGTTGTTCATGCGGCATCATCCTAGCAAATATCACGCCCGGACGTCCCGGCTTCATGCAGAAGGCGGATGCTGCAATGGTATGCGTGAAATCCGAATCGCGCATGCAATGCGCTGCTACGCCAATAGAAACACCTGCAGGAGCGGATTCCATCCGCGATAATGCCCGGTGGCTGATTTGATCGCGCACATGATGCGCTCCTACACAGCCAGATACAGCTGGATGTAAAGGACGGCTTCTGCAGGAGCGGTTTGCAGCTGCGAATCGCGGACGAGATCCGCTCCTACGCCCGAAAAATACAGTTGAGCGTAAAAACTGCTCATGAAGGAAAGAACCACACAGACAGGGTGGCGAGCGCAACACTGTTCAGGTGATATAAAATCGGGGTACTGCCCGTCCCTGTCCCCCCGGAGAGAAAGGGGGTTTTTGAGCAATCGTCGGTACATATTAAAGGTAGACGTACTATCGGCTTTTCAGTAGAGTCTTCGGCACTTTTACTGATGAATTACCTGAAACAACAACCAGTCTCCGTCTCGTGAATAGATTTCAGACCAGCTTGCGGAACCTGTTAACCGCCACCCTGCTTACCGCCCTGATCGCGGGCTGCAGCAGTGGCGTGCGCATCGGTTCCTCCGTAGAGAAACAGGCACAGACACTGGAAGCCAGCGGCAACTACCAGGGTGCCGCACAGCTGTATCTGCAGGCCGCGGCAAAGACCAGCGGTACAGCACAACAGGCCCTGCAATTACAGGCCGCAGCCAGCCTCATCCGTGGTGAAGATTACATCAGCGCCAGGCGCCTGCTGGATGAGCTGCCGGCGGCACAGCTCAGCGACGAGGTACGACAACATTACCTGGTCAACAGGGCAGAAATCGCCATCGTTGAACAACGCCCCGCACAGGTCCTGACACTGCTGGGCGAGGTGCCGGCCAGCAGCCGCTTTGTCGCCGACTACCGCCGCCTGCGCGCCGAGGCCTATCTGCAGGAATCGCGTTTTTTTCTAAGCGCCCGTGAACGCGTGCTGCTCGACCCCCTGCTCACCGTTCAGGAACAACAACTGGAGAACGAGTTTGCCATCTGGGAATCGCTGAACCGCCTCACCGATACGGAACTGCAGACACTGCGCACAACATCTCCACCTGACCCGCTGAGTGGCTGGATGGAACTGGTGGAGCTGACTCGCCTGTATCTGCAACTACCCGACGCCCTCACAGAAGTCATCCCTCACTGGCAACAGCGTTACCCGAACCACCTGGCGAGCAAGACCTTCATCCCGGAACTGTTGAAGAGTATGCGCGCGGCCGGCAAGCCACCCGAACATCTGGCGCTGCTGTTGCCGCTGAATGGAAAACTGGCCAACACCGCCGAGGCCATCCGCGATGGCATCTTCGCCGCGTACTACGACTCACCGGCCTCAAGCAACCGACCACAAATACAGGTTTATGACAGCGGTGCGACCGCCGAAGACACGGTTGCCGCCTACCACCAGGCCATCACGGATGGTGCGCAGTTCATTATCGGGCCGCTGCGCAAGGAATCCGTGCATGCACTGGCGACCCAGCCGCAACTCGCCGCGCCGGTACTGGCGCTCAACCAGATTGAAGACAGCGCCCTGTTTAACCCGGCGCTGTACCAGTTCGGACTGGCACCTGAAGACGAGGCGCGCGAAGTGGCGCGTCTCGCCTGGCGTGAAGGACTCACTCGCACCATTGCACTGCTGCCGAATACCGACTGGGGTGAACGTGTCTATGCAGCCTTTGCTACCGAGTGGCAACAGCTCGGCGGCGAAATCCTGGAAGCCGAGCGCTACGACATGGCCCGCACGGATCATGGCAAGATCATCAGCAGCGTGCTGAATCTGGACAGCAGTAAGGCACGGCAGCAACAATTATCGCGCCACCTCGGTACAAAACTCGAGTTTGAACCGCGCCGCCGCCAGGATGTCGACTTTGTATTTCTGGTTGCATCATCCAGACAGGCACGCCTGATACGCCCGCAATTGAGGTTCTACCGCGCATCTTCCCTGCCCGTGTACACCACCTCCAGGGTCTACAGTGGGCAGCCGGACGCCAACAAGGATGCCGACATGAATGGCATCATTTTCTGCGACATGCCATGGACGATTGAAAGCGGCGGCAACTGGAGTCACCTGCAGCAAACCATAAACACTTCATGGCCGGGTAATGCCAGCCGCTACCGCCGACTCTATGCACTGGGTATCGACGCCTACCGCCTGACCCCGTATCTGGGTGAACTGGGCAATAACATGTTTGGCGCCTACCATGGCGTGACCGGCAACCTGTCACTGGGCGCCCGCGGGCATATCGAGCGGTCGCTGCGCTGTGCAAAATTCAGTCGCGGGCTGCCGGTGTTACTGGAACCGACCGTTGCCAGTGACATGGACGGACAGGCAACGGGCCTGCCTGCTGAAACGGTGCCACATGGATACCCTGACCCGCGGTAAGCAGGCTGAAGACCTTGCCTGCCGCTACTTACAGGATCGCGGTTTACAGCTCCTGCACCGTAATTACCGTAGCAAGGGCGGAGAAATCGACCTGATACTGCAAGATACAGACAGTCTGGTATTCGTTGAGGTACGCTACCGACGTCAACCCGGCTTCGGGTCTGCCGCTGAGAGCGTCGACAGACGGAAACAGTCAAAACTCGTCGCCTGCGCCCGGCATTTTTTGCAGACGCATGCGAACACCGCCAGCCAGCCCTGTCGTTTTGACGTGATATCCGTCAATGGCTCGCCGAACGACATGGACTGGATACAGAATGCCTTTAGCGCTTCGGAGTAAGCAATGGACACCCCGGACCAGATCACCCGTATCACACAACATTTCAACGACAGCATTCAGACCAAGCGGCAGTCGCTGGAACCGCTCGCCCCTGCCATTGCCCGTGGCGCCGCAGTCATTTGTCAGGCACTGGATCAGGGCGGCAAGGTGCTCAGCTGCGGCAATGGCGGTTCGGCCGGTGATGCACAGCATTTTTCCTCGGAAATGCTGAATCGTTTTGAAATGGAACGTCCCGGTCTGCCCGCGGTCGCATTAACCACGGACTCCTCGACACTCACATCTATTGCCAATGACTATGACTACGACCAGGTCTTTTCCAGGCAGGTGCAGGCGCTGGGCAACCCTGGCGATGTACTGCTCGCCATCTCGACCAGCGGCAACTCCGGCAATGTTGTCAGGGCCGTGGAAGCCGCACACGCCGGTAACATGCAAATCGTCGCACTCAGTGGTCGTGATGGCGGCAAGCTGCCCGGGCTGCTGTCAAATTCAGACGTGGAAATCCGTGTAGCCGTGAATTCCACGGCACGCATTCAGGAGGTACACTTGCTGGTAATACATTGTCTTTGCGACCTGATCGACCAACACATTGCATCACAGGAGAAATAATCACATGCACTTTTTCAGAGCCCTGCTCGCCATCACCCTCATCACCACCCTGCTTGGCGGCTGCGCAGCCGTCGTCGTCACCGGCGCGGCAACCGGAGCAAACGCCGCGCATGACCGCCGCACACTGGGTGCCTACATTGATGACGAAGGCATAGAATTGAAAGCCCGCCTCACCATCACCGAGGACAAGGAGCTGTACAGTCAGGTGCACGTCAACATCATCAGTGTGAACGGCGTGGTACTGCTGGTCGGCCAGGCGCCCACAGAAGAACTGCGCAGGAAAATCGAGGAGCTCACGAGGGCCATCGAGAAGGTGCGCGTGGTCCACAATGAATTAACCATCGCTGCACCCAATTCCTACATGACACGCAGCAGTGATTATCTGATCACCGCCAAGGTAAAAGGCAGCCTGTTTGGCATCAAGGGACAAGAGGGGT
>DAOVVG010000187.1 GCA_030632175.1 Gammaproteobacteria bacterium | reverse complement strand
TTTCATCCCGGCACGCATCTTCCCGGGCCTGTTCTTCCTGGTCATCAACCATGGATACATAAACTCCTGTAGGAGCACTTTTTAAAGCGTGAACAGTTCGCGGAATGAATTCCGCTCCTACAGAATAAAGAATTAACTGTAGGAGCGGAATTTATTCCGCGAATGATGTTAATCACTCCCTCATAGCCCGATGACAAAGCGATGTTTTCCCGACCGTGACCGCGGGATGGATTCAACGCGATCAACCCGGAATGACATGGTGCTGCCCAGATCTGCCTGAATACGTGATTTCAGCGCCTGCCCAACCGTGTCTGCGACCTGCTGCCCGGCACATAGCTTCAGCACGATGCTGCCAGGCGCTTGTTGCACAAACTGGTACTGCTCAATCCCGCTGAACCCGTCAAGCAGGTGCACAAAATACGACGGGTAGATCATCTGCCCCCCGGGCGTAACAATAAGGTCGTTCTTGCGGCAGACATCGAGTTCCATCAAGGGGAAAGGCGAGCCGCAACTGCACTGCCCTTCCTTCAACCGGCCAAGGTCGCCAAGCTCGTAGCGAATCATCGGCATCACGTGGTTGGTCAGTGAAGTCACCAGTAGCCGGTTCTCATCATCGACCGGGACCGATTCAAGCTTCACCAGGTCACTGAAAACATGGAAATTCCCCTGCGCACATTGCAGGCCGATATTCGGCACCTCACGGCTGCCGTACTGGTTGAAAACCGTACACGAGAACGCCGATTCCATGGCTGCACGCTGCCAGTCATACAACACCTCAGCGGTAGAGAAAACACCCTTGATGGTCGATGGCATGCGCATCTGCCTGCGTTGAACGAACCGCGCAAGCTCTGCAAGGATGGACGCATAACCCTGCAGCAGGGTCGGTTTCCACGATTGAATATGCTGTGCCCAGCTATGCAGGTCGGTTTCAGTATATTCATACGCACCCAGTGTTTGCTCAGCCGCAGCAAAACGTCTTAACCGGTCGAACAGCTTTCGGTGTTTGCGGATATCATGCCTTGAACCCCAGAAGTTCAGCACCTTGTCACCCTGCTGCCAGCCTGCCCAGCGGTAACTGCGCATCATGCCGGCACGCATGCGTTCGATCTTTTCATCGGTATAGTAATAGGCCAGTGGCTTACCCGTTGAACCACCGGTGTAACTTGTCTTTAAACCGAACTGGTTCAGACCACCGGCAACCATCGCATCGCGCTGTTTAGCCACGTCCTGTTTCGTCAGGATCGGTAAAGCAGTTGGATTAAATTCTGGCCCTGCAATACCTTTATAACTGTTGCGGTAAAATTCGGTATGCTCAGTTGCAAAGGACACCATGGCGTTGAACTGTTTCTGTTGATAGTGCTGTAACTGTTCAGCGCCCATGGCCTCGTGTGCCAGCAAGGGTTTCAGAAAACGATAGCGCTGCGGCCGGGCCTGTCGATGGGCAAGGTATTTCAGGCGGGCAATCATTTTTGCAGCGCCTGCTCCCAGGACTGCCGGTCAAGGCGGTAGGATGACAGGGCATCGACAATCGCCGCACGCCGTGTCCCCCTGTGAACCTCATCATCAATCAACTGCCAGGCACGCGCATCTGTGCCGAAGTTAGCACGCAGTGCTGCTGTAAATTGCCCGAACCGGGTCCGCGAGTCTGCATACTGGTCATTATTCCACCAACGACCGTCATCAGATAACAATGCCTCGAGATCATCCAGGCGTGTCATCACGCGTTGTTGCATCTCCATGTATTGCTTGCGCATCCGGGTTTCTGTCGCCATCACCTGTGCACAGATATCAGCGGATAGCAGAAGCTTCCCGGGATAGCCCTGCTCGACAAGATCAATCACCGTAAACAGCATCACATCACCGAAGAACTGCCGCTCGAACTCGCCGGACAGGTCAACGACTGGCGCACTGCGGTCAACACCCGGGCGAAACCCCGAACCTCCCTTCTCCTCTACGCTGCGCCTGTGCAACATCGGCAGGTTGGCCGAGACAAAGTTTTCACCACTGCTGGCCTGTACAAGGCGCCCCAGCACGGGTCCCGCCATTCTCAATTGCAGGCCTGCAAACGGAATGAAGTACTTCAATGCGCGCGGAGAAAGCACGTAATTCCCCGTGTACACCGTGCGTGCTGCTGTCACGCTGCCCTGCACATCTGCATGCTGATAAGTCGTTACCCGCGTCGGATGCTCACCATTGAAGAAATGATTCAGCCTGTCAGAAAACCCTGTCAGACAGGCGGCATGATCATGTGGTTCCTGCAGCCTGCATTGGTAACGACAGGCCTCGCCTGAGTGTACAAAACCAAACAACTTTGCCATATCGTGATAGGCCGCGCCCTCATTACTGGACGAGTCCCTGTGAAAGGTGCACGGCGTGTCCGCCTCAAGACCCGAAATCTCCGTGAGAAAGGCAAGCACATCCTCCAGCAGGGTACCGGCCATCACGGCTGGTGATACCGGCGGATCACCCACCACCTTGCCGGTCAGCACCTTGGCCCGTGACTCTCTGAAAATTCTATCGATGTGATAAAAATAGTTGGTCGTGAACACCCTGAGGCTTGTGTCGGTATTTGCGTGGAATTCCTGGTCGCTGTCAACGAACATGAACAGCCGGTTTTTATCGTCCTGCGCCATCCTGTTCAACATCAGGTATGTGATGTTGCGGGTAATCGATGCCCCCTTGTGAGAAAAGGCATCGGGCGTGGCAGTGCCGATGATGTTCTGCAGCGCCTGCCGCTCACTAGCTGCCAGGGCATCGAGTTCGGCCAGCTGCTCATCCTGGCCGAAATAGATCACCTCGACACCCGCCTGCCCGATCGCCTCAGCGATGGTTTTGTTTTCGGTGATGTTTGCAGCGTCGCGCGAGTCATCGGCAATCACCGCCATGACTTTTCCCGCACCATAGTGAAATGCCTGCGCCGCACCCGCCAGACTTTCCAGGCAGGCACGCAGATGCTGTGGCCGGTCTGCCACCGGTACCACAACAACAAAGGCATGACGCGGGTCATCCCCCGCAGCGGCAATATGAGCTTCCATTTCGGCAAATAGCGCGTGACAGTCTGTAACCTGCAGCGGGGCAAGCGCAGACTCCCACATCGCCGCCTCAAGTACAGGTATGGCCTGGTCATAGAGCGGTAGCAGGGCTGCAAGATCACCGGCCTGTGCCAACCGGGTCCGGATCAGGCCAGCAGTGTTTGCGTCCGGGTGGGACTCAAGGCAACGCTCAAGTAGCGGACAGGAAAAAACACCCATGCAATATGCAGGCTAACAGGCTGTTGAAAAAGTCTCAGGTGAGTGCGAGACAAGGCAAAAATCGGCGAAAAAGCGCAATGTACACACAGTACATGAGCACTTTGAGCCGGTTTTTAACGCAGAATCGTGCCACATGAGGGTTTTTCAACAGCCTGCTAGTTACGCAGGGAGTTATAGTTTGGAAAAGCGTCCTTATCGAGCATGATCTCAACGAGGTTAATGCCGTCGCTGAAGTCTGTATCCTCAAACATGCTCTCCAGGTCGGCCTCCGTTGCCACGCGCTGGTAGCTGATGCCAAATGAACCGGCGAGCAGGGCGTAATCAGGATTCACGAAATCGCAGTCGATATAGTGTTGTTTGTAACTCTGGTACTGGTTCTTCCGAATCAACCCCATGGTGGAATTATTGAACATCACCACGGTGATCGGCAGCTCGTAGTTCACCGCTGTCATCAGTTCCATGCAACACATCTGGAAGCCGCCATCGCCAAGAATCGCAAGCGTCGGCTTGTGCTCTGCAAAACGCGCACCGATGGCGGCCGGAATTGCGTGACCCAGTGATGAAACACCTGAATTCGGGTAGAAACGATTGCCGCTGGAGACGTTAAAAAAACTCTGCGCGAAGATCATGTTGTCATCGAACACGACCAGGTCTTTCGGGAAGTGTTTTTCAAGGCGCTTGTAAAAGCTCTCGATCAATGCAAACCCGGACTTGAAAATTTCACTGCTGCCGGCATCGCGTTTTGATACAGGATCATTCGCTGCAATCTGTTTGCGCACGGCCTGGCGATCCACACCCTGTGCATCCATTGTCCGCAGCACACCGTTCAGCGTTGACTTGATATCACCGGTAACCGCCACATCAGACTTGAATACCTTGTCGATCTGCTCCGGGTTGCTGTCGACCTGTGCAATCTTCTTGTTTTGCAGCAGGCTTTCGTCCCACAGGTAACTGGTGCGTTCATTAAACCCGGCACCCAGAAAAATAATGGCGTCTGCGTTGTCGATAATATATTTGTAGGCATAACCGGTTGATGTCACACCAAGACTGCCAAGCGACAGCGCGGATTGCTCGCTGATGACACCCTTGCCTTTCATGCTGCTGGTCACCGGGATATTAAGTGAGTTGCTAAGTTCTGAAACCTGTTGCTGCGCACCGGACCTGATGCAGCCATAACCTGCCACGATCACCGGGTTACGCGCTTCAAGGATCAGCCCCGTCAATGCATCAATCGACCGCGCATCCTCAACAGCAAAGGGGTCCGGCCGTTGCGTCACCACACGCTCGAGCAGGTCTTCATCAACCAGCTCCTTCTGTATGTTAAACGGAATACTGAGCAACACCGGACCGGAGTTGGCTGACAACAGCACCTTTGAGGCCTGGTTGAGTACGTTCGCCAGGTAGTCGGTACGTTCAATGACCTTGCGATAACGGGTGATGCTCCTGAACAATTCATCCTGGTCGATGCTGCCGCCCTCGCCCGAACTTTCCTGCAGGCCGCCCTTGCCGAATATATGGGTTGATGTCTCACCGGTAATGACAAGAATCGGCTGCCTGTCCGCATAGGCATTGGCAATGCCGGTCACCAGGTTGGTTGCGCCCGGGCCCGCGGTCGTAATACAGGCCGAGATCTTGCCCGATGCGCGTGCACAGCCACAGGCCATAAACGCCGCGCCCTGCTCATGCTTGGCAAGTACCGTTTTAACGTGTGAGTGATAGAGGCTGTCGTACACCGGCAGGATATGGGCACCGGGCATACCGAAGATATACTCGATACCGAGCTTCTCCATGTATTTAACGATCAGTTCGCTGACTGGGATCTTCATGCATTCACGACGCTGCAGATTTGGCGATATTGTAATACCTTCTGCCGCGTTTCACACATTTTTACCCGCCACCGCCCAGAAAAGGGGATATTGTGTATCTATTTGATTTATATATCTTTTT
>DAOVVG010000199.1 GCA_030632175.1 Gammaproteobacteria bacterium | reverse complement strand
CTCGGTAAACAACCTTCCAAAAAGCTTCTGGTAGGTTTCTTCATCCAGTTCAACACGGCTTTTCGAGGCAAAACTCAAATCGAGCAAAAATTCAGCTGCATTACGGGTTGCCTGTTCCAGACCCGGGAACACCAACTCAACACTCATACCGGGAATCGCCTGAATCGGAAAATACAGGCAACCTTCAATTACCCTCGGACCGTAGGCCGACGGTATACGTTTCGAGACCCTGGACGGAAATGTTTGCAGATACCGGATCATTTCAAGTTCCTTGAGACGGCGTCTGGCCGAGCGCTGATCGAGAGGCAGCACTGCAACAATCTCGCTATCAGCACTGTCAAGAAAACCCAATGAGATGATTGCCTTTCCATTGAGCAGAAGATAATGCTTTACAACATACTCGGCCCGTCTCGCGGGATCGAGTATATTTGCCTGGCATAAATCGTCGATAAACCTGTCTACCAGGCTGTCAGATAGGCGGCGGTCAGCAACGACTGCGTAGCCACTTGCCAGCCAGTGAATACCCCTGGCGCCCAAAAGCTGCTCCTTGATCCGCTCTCTTCGCAACAGGCTGTTCTTGAATGACCTATAACCGGATTCCGGCAATACCTCATCGATAACATCCGAATAAATCATTAACGGATGCAGCTGGAACTGCTGGAAGCCGTCATTACGGAGGGCCGCTTTCAATCTCCTCAGACCACTGTTCGCCCAGCAGCCTGATTTACTCATCCTGTTGATTTTATGTATATTTTTCAGGAACTGTTTGGGTGACAAGCCATTCTGCATGGCCATATACAGGTAGCCATCCGCAGCCACGAGCCTGCTAATACCCTCGATAAAGCTGGAGAGCTGACTTTTGGTATGAAACAGTTGCGCCGGAAGTGCATGGACAAGGTCAACGATCACCGCATCGAACTGGCCATCACCACAGGCAGCGAGCAGTGCGGGTAAATCAGCGCCCGGTGCCGCATCAATAAACTCGACCTCGTTGCCCGATAGCCGGCCTATTGCTTCCAGTGTATCGGGCTTGTTGCGCCCCACGAACAGACAATGCCGGCCCTGCAGACGCGGGAGCAGGAACAACCAGCCATGCCGGCCCCAGGTCACGGCCGGCAGGCTGGATAGACAGTCCTCTACAATTCGGCTATTTGCCGTTTCCTGTTCGCCCACAGCGGCCATTCTCTCACTCACCATTTAACCGAACACCTTCGGTAACAGCAGTGCCGCCTGAAATTCCCCGCGCGAGGTATAACGTTCGACATGAATTCTTCGCAATTCATATTCACGCAAGGCATCAAGCGGGTTGATACCGGAAATATAACTTACGCCCATCCGGTAACCTGCATTACGGGCTACCGACATGACAGCGTCGCTATATTCCGTCTGCCCACCCACAGGATAGGCGATCACATCAGCCGGCTGACCTGTTTTCTCCTGTATCGTCTTGCGGGATTCATGGAGTTCAAACTCAAGTTGCCCGGCCTCGACACGGCTCAAAACCGGATGTGACACCGTATGCGAGCCAAACTCCATGCCGTTCCCGCTCATCTCCCGGACCTGTTCCCAACTCATCGGACGGCTGAGCGGATTCCGGGTTAACTCGCCAGCATTCGGATGCTGACCCAGCAGGTCCTCCAGTGCAGCGATACGGGTTTTCTCCGGCACAACTTTCATGGCTTCAACCACGTCTTCCGCTAGCTGTCTTCGACTTGCGACAGAATCACTTACATCAAGTTCAAGATTCAGCATGGGCAGTCTCAGCCGGTCTGTTTTTAAACGGTAAATACAGTTGGCCACGGTTTCAAACCAGTAGGTATCCGCACCGCCGATATAACCCGTCGATAGAAATATTGTTGCCGGCATCTCCAGGTCGCGGAGTATCGGGTAGGCATTGCTGTAGTTATCCTCGAAGCCGTCGTCAAATGTCACAATGACGGCATTGGAGGGCACGGGTTCACCACGCTCAAGCATTCCCATGAAAGTGCTGAAACTCATCGGGCTGAAACGGGCCTTCAGATATGACATCTGCCATCGAAACTCACGCGTTGATGCAGACACCAGTTCCGGGTCGAAGGGATAGCTGTCTTCGTCTTCTATATCGAGGACACGATGGTAAGCAAGGATTCGCAGTACGCCTCTGAAGCGGGGCAACAGCCTCAGCGCCAGACCCGTGAGTCCGCTGTGGCATAAAGCATCTGCAAGCAACTTTTTCTTGTTCATTGCGCTGAAATCCGTACTTAAACGTAACTCATTACAAACAGCTTGAGGGTGACCAACCACACGCCCATAATTGTCCCTACCCTGTAAAAATCCTTTTTTTCAAACTTCAGCTCGACTCCCGAGGCATGGCCAACCACCGCCGCCAGGGCCAGCAGAAAATAGAACGTTTCGTATTCCAGGGTAACGAACATCGAGCTAACCAGGTAACCGGCAATACTGATGGCAAGCATGCTCGCGTTCGATTTTGCTTCAGGATCGTCCGTATTATTTACAAACTCGTAGATTCCCCTGAACGCCATATAAATCATCGATATCCAGAAAAACAGGCCTGGAATACCCAGTTCACCCATAATCTCGATTGCCGAATTGTGTGCAATCAGCCTGCTGGTATATTCCAGAAAACGTCCGCTCCCGATACCAAAAACAGGGTTCTGCTGAACCATCTCTACCCCTTCAACCCACATGGCAACCCGGTACTGCGCGGAGCGTTGCTCATCATGTATATTGGTCAGGTACGCCGGGGCCAATATGAATAAAACGAATATAATCCCACCAACAACCATCAACCGGGTCGGGGCAAATCTCTTCCTGAACCTGAACATCAAAAATAGCGCAAATATGGCAAGAGTCGCAATGAACCCGCCACGAGAGCCGGTATATAAAATTGCGAGTCCCATGGCGGCCAGCATTCCCAGCGCCAGCAGCTTTTGAAGAAACGAGTAGGATTCCCGGAAGTAGCGCAGGATAAACGGTAGCGCCGTCGTATAAACCACACAGAAGACACCCGGGCCGTCAAATATATTGATCCACTGCGTTCTGCCCGTGCCGCCCTCCCGGAGAACAGAAGCATCCACCCACCCCAGTGATTGACCGGCCCAGCCAATCCCGTTGGAACTTGTCTTGTGTTGTATACCCTCCACGACAAGGACCAGCGCAAAAAACAATATAAGGTTGATAACCTTGCGCACGCCATCAACATCCTGCACTGACCAGATGACCAGCTTATACAGTAAAAACCACTTGATATAATCCTGAATGATTGTCGATGAACGCTCATGAGAACCGTTCACAACAATTGAGACGATAACCCAGGTAACAAACAGGAGAAAAAAAACATCCTGGGCTGACCACTTGAAACCGGTAAACCGTCCGGAAAGCAATACCATTGCAAACCATGCCGGATAGATAAAGAAATCAACACGCATACCCACAAACGGCTCTATCCAGAGCTGTGGAGCAATAAACAAGGCCGTGAGGTAAATAAAAATTATAATCAGCACGACTTTACCTCATGGTAATCAATTAGCACTTTGTGCCGCCAGAAAAGGGATGTACCGGCCAACCCATGCCCTGATCTGGGCCACTTCCGATCGTTCAATAAGCGGAGATTTAAAAAGCACGACAATGAACAGCACCAGCAACAGCGCCTTAAGCGGAATAGCGAGGTATATAGCCAGGGTATCAAGCAACAGCGATCCGGCGAAGAACAGGCTGGCCACCAGCACGATACCGGCCAGCTTCACGAATGGATAACGCACCTTGAAATATTTCTGGGCAAAATAATTCGTTGTTGTAACGATAACCAGGCCAATACACACCTGGGCGATTGCAGCACCGGTGATCTCCAGGTAATGAATCAGCACGACATTGGCCAGCGCGCTGCTAATCGCGGTAATAACACTGACATAAAATATATAACGCGTCTTCTTCGCAAACAGGATGCCACTTTGCAGCGGATAGGTAAGCACCAGCAAACTGCTTGCAATACACAGGATTGGCAACAAACTTGCGGCAGGCAAGTATCCCTCACTGGACATCAGCATCAAAAGATCCCCGGCAAAAAATACCAGCCCGAGTGACGCAACTGCCAGCAGGCAGGACAGGTAACGGACAATCCTGCTCTGTATTTCAGATGCATCTTCCCGGTCCATAATAGAGAACCTGAAAGAACCGTAAGACCTGTTGAACGGCTCGCCTACAAGAACTTCCAGCAGCATGCTGAATTTACGTGCAAGTGCGTAGACACCGAGTGCTTCAAGGCCCAGCAAGCCGTTTATAATAAACTTGTCGATATTTTCAGAAAACAGACTGGTGATTGTACTTAACAGAAACGGAAAACTGTATCTGAGTACTTCAACGAACTTGCCCCAGTGAAACGACAGGCCGCATTGGTAAATCGTAAACCCGGACAATACCAGCCACCCGGCTGCAACAGCCAGAAAATTACCAAACAGGACGCCTTCCACCCCGGCTTCCCGGTAAATAACAAGGTAGATATTGGCGCCAACCTGAATAATCAACTTGACGACGGCGACTATTACGAAGAAGAAGGAGTATTCCCGGGCCCTTATATAGGCAAGCGACACCTGTGACGACAGTTCAAGCACCAGTGTTGCCAGCATGATGACAAACCCGGTTTGATATTTCAGTTCACCGAAAACAAGATTGAGGATTTCATCCTGCCACATACCGATAAACAGGACACCCGTGCCCGCTATAAAGAACAGCCCTATCAGATTAGTACTGACAACAGCCTTTTTATCGGCATCGTTATCGTATTCAAAATAAAACCGCAGCGTCGCATGGGCAATGCCAATAGCCAAGATACCCGAGGCTACTGCAGAGACCGCGTAGAATATCTCCAGTGCACCGTACTCGCTGACGGCCAGATGGGTGGTATAAACGGGGAGGAGCACAAAGGCGCCGAT
>DAOVVG010000249.1 GCA_030632175.1 Gammaproteobacteria bacterium | reverse complement strand
TACACTGGCGGACTCCTTCATGTCACGACGCAACACCATCGTGGTACCCGCCGGCAAGATGGGCTTTGCCATGGAGATCATCCTGGCACCGATTATCGAACACATGCTTAAGGAACGTAGCAACTAACATTTCCCTCCTGCCGGGGCAGGGTTAACTGCCCCGGCACCTTAATACCACATTATCTACGTGGTATCCGGTAGCCCTGCTCCCCACCACGGCATCATTGCCGATTGCAGCCGGCCGTTCATCGGATCACTCAGCTGCCTTGCATACCACTCATTATGTTCTACACTTTTTAGCAGTTGCCAGCAGAACGCGACAGCCTTAATTGTGAGGAGACGAATGTGATCATTACGACAACCGACCCGATCACTGGCGAGCATCTGCACCACCTCTCTCACAAACCCTTTGTCATAGAGGGAAAGGGTCGTCTGGCCGTGAAGATCTACTTTGAATCCGAGGAAACCCGGCGCTCTTATATCAACACCTATCCCGATAAAAACAGGATCGTCACCGAACATAATCATTAGGTGACAATTTTACGTCAGCCGTTTTACCTGCCCTATTATGTCCAGCATTGAAGAATATCTGAAGAACTGCCGCGAACTGATCCGATTCTGCTCCCGAAATGGCTGGATAGACAGCGCCTCACTACGCTTCACCATTATCGTGGAATCCAGTGAGGAGCTTGTTGTCGATGTCGAATTTGATGAATTACTGCTGGAAAGCGGCGGCTGCGAGGGCGACCGCATCCCCTGCTTTGGCCAGGTACACCTGTATCTTGACCGGCTCGGCCGGGTTGTACGCGCCGAAGCGCTCTAGCCCGCTTACTGCACCCGCCGGCCCAGGGTTAGAACCCTGCCCCGAAACTTCTCAGGATATAAGCGGTTCTAACCCTGCATGTTCACCACGATCCCGCTATTCTCCTCAACGGCATGGCCATACCGCATTGCACGCATTGCAACCCTTTCGACGCTAGGCTGGTGGCTGCTAAAGGCCTTTTTTCTGCCCGGTTATGCGCAACTACCCCTGGAGGAAGAATGGACCAACACCGATTTCAATCACCGCAACATTGAACTACAGGAAATCACCCGGGGTGGCCCGCCCAGGGACGGTATTCCACCGATAGACGCACCACAATTTATCAGTACCGCAGAAGCCGCTCACTGGCTCTCTCCAAAAGAGCCCGTTATCGCTTTTGAACACGGCGGTGAAGCCCGCGCCTACCCCCTGCAAATACTGATCTATCACGAAATCATTAACGACAGGGTTGCCGGCACACCCGTCACCATCACCTTTTGCCCACTCTGTTACAGCGCCATTGTCTTTGACCGGCGCGTGAACGGCACAACACTGGATTTTGGCACTACCGGACAGGTGCGCAAGAGTGACCTGGTTATGTACGACCGTCAGTCTGAAAGCTGGTGGCAACAACTTACCGGTATCGGCATCATCGGTAAATATACAGGCGTAACGCTTGTACGGCTGCCGTCCATGATCACAAGCTTCGACGCCTTTCGCACAGCCTGGCCCGCCGGCAAGGTTTTATCAAAAGCCACCGGCAGTGACAGGCCCTATGGAAACAACCCCTATCGCCACTACGACGATATTACCGCTACCCCGTTTCTGTTTAATGAACCACTTGACCCGCGTCTGCCACCAATGGAACGGGTACTTGCTCTGCAGGTAAATGACCAGCAACGCATTTATCCCTTCGCCGTGCTGCGCGATCAACCGGTAATCAACGACCGGCTGAACGGTGCAGCAGTCGCTATTTTCAGCAAGGCGGATGTACTGTCTGCGGTTGATGCGGCTACCATCGAGCGCTCACAGGAAACCCTGATGGCCGCCGCCTTCAGCCGGAAATTAAATGGCAAGACACTGACCTTCATGCAGGATGGCAATCAAATTGTCGATGCCACAACAGGATCGGTCTGGAATATATTCGGCAAGGCCATCAGCGGGCCACGAACGGGGCAGGCACTCACCCCGGTAGACAGCGGCATTCATTTTGCATTTGCATGGCTGGCTTTCTATCCGGAAGCAGACATTTACAGGGCGCCGCAGCAGTAGCACAGGGAGAACCAGCAAAGCCATGGCAACCCTGGTTAAAAAGTCACATACCCTTCCTGTTTTAACCGCTCTACTTCACCCGGCCCGTACGGAACCTGCTCAATGAATGACGGTATATCCGCGCGTTCGATACCGCGTGCGCCAATCATGGTCTGGCAGATTCTTACGTCTACCACATCGAAGGCGTCCAGGCGTGCTGCCTGATCGACGATACCCTTGTACTGATCATAATTTTTGATAGAAAAATATTCCACTTCCGGTCCGTGCAGCACCAGCACCAGGCTGGTATTTTCACCCCTGGGACGCGGCGTCATCGCCAGCTCTTCCGCCCGGTCGAACAGAATCCTGAGTCCTTCAATGGTGTGAACACTGACATCCATCACGAGTTTCTCCGGCAACCCGTCGACTGGCGGCGGTGACTCGACGGGCACATCAACCGCAGTCTCCGGGGTCACGACAGCGACTTGCGGCTCATCTGTTGGTGAAATAAACACAGTCGCCGCGACGAGCAGCAGGCCACCAACCAGCACCCAACCAAATACCTGTTTCATATCAATTGCTGTCCCTGTAGTAATCTCATCCGCGCTGACTGCATCTTACCCCGCGGCCCTGCACAGGGTAACACCGGTTTAGCATCTGAATTCAGGTACAATGCCCGCTGATACAGGCACATGCCTGCCGTACCAACCCAACCAGCCGGATCGATGAGTCACCAGAATATAAACAATACCGAGCTATCACATAACCGACATATTGCCGTCTGGCTGTTCATCTGCTGCCTGATGGTCTATGCCATGGTGATACTCGGTGGCGCCACACGCCTGACGGGCTCCGGCCTGTCCATGGTTGAATGGGATCCTATTTTCGGTGCCATCCCGCCCCTTGACCAGCAAACCTGGGACGAAACGTTTGCACTCTATAAAGAGTCGCCGGAATACCGGAAGATCAATATCGGCATGGACCTTGACGGTTTCAAGCGCATTTACTGGTATGAGTTTTCACACCGCCTGCTGGGCCGGACCATCGGCACAGTATTCCTGTTACCGTTTTTATTTTTTCTGGCAAAAGGCTGGGTACAGCGCCCGCTTGTTCCAAAGCTGACGACAATGTTTATACTCGGTGGCCTGCAGGGTCTGCTTGGCTGGTACATGGTCAAGAGTGGCCTGATCGACAACCCGCACGTCAGCCAGTACCGCCTGACCGCACATCTCGGACTGGCAGTGCTGATCTATGCCTATATGCTGCAGGTAGCGCTCGGACTCTGGTATGGCAATCGACAATCAGCGACAGTGTCGACCGGCGTGCAACGCGCAACCGGCCTGCTGGGTATCGCTGTCTTCATCACCCTCCTGTCAGGGGGGTTCGTTGCCGGCCTCAAGGCCGGTTTCGCCTACAACACATTTCCACTCATGGATGGCCGCTGGGTGCCAGAAGTTATTTTCATGCAGGAACCGCTGTGGCGTAATTTTTTCGAAAATATCGCAACCGTGCAGTTTGACCATCGCGTCCTCGCGACGCTGGTTTTTTTCAGCGTTATTGCCCTGTGGTTTGCAGGCATGCGCCAGTCACTGCCTGCCACGGTACGCAACAGCCTGCATATGCTGCTGGCCGCCGCACTGCTACAGGTCACGCTGGGTATCTCCACACTGTTGCTGCATGTCCCGATAGCGCTGGCAGTCGCACACCAGGGTGGTGCACTGCTGTTACTGACGGCCGTTATTTATGCGCGGCACCGCGTGATGTATTCTTCCCATGCAACACAGGAAAAGACACCCGGATCGCTCACCTGATAGTCACTCCTTCTCCCTGCGGAAAAGGAAATTTCCATTACAGACTGTTATACCAGGCAGCGAGGTTACGGATGTCTGCGTCCGTCAATGGCTTTGCCATTGGTGTCATCATGGGATCGGTGCGGGTACCTTCCCGGAAGGCTGTTAGCTGTTTAACCAGATAGCCTGCCTGCTGGCCAGCCAGGTTTGGCCACAGTGGATTGCTACT
>DAOVVG010000274.1 GCA_030632175.1 Gammaproteobacteria bacterium | reverse complement strand
TGGCGAGCCCCACAAACATCCCTCAACCCTCCAGCTCGGTCCCTGCGTTTAAAGCTCCTCCCGGGGCATTGGCTCCAACCCACAGCAGGTAGCCTGCCATCAGGATCATTATCGGTACCAACACCCCAACCAGGAACGACAACACCGGTTCCGGGTTGGCTCTTCGTTGTGATGCTGCGGTGCCGAGTGACCAGACGCCCAGCAGAGCCGCCAGCAATACACCCAGTTCAAGCAGGGTGTCGTAACCGCGGAAATTAAGCAGCACGGCAGTGACCTGATTGGATACACCACTCGCTTCCATGTTTGCACTGACCCGGTCACTTAATCCGACTGCCTGATCCGGCAAAGACAGTACCGCATAACCCAAACCACTGGCCAAAACCAACAGCAGCAACAGGGGTGCCAGTCGTAATACCAGCGAAAACCATTTGCGGTCTGTAGTGTCTTTTGTTTTTTCAGCAGTCGCTGTATGACTTTCATTAATCCTGTCGGCCAGGTCGTTTGATCGGGCCAGCGCCGCCAACAGCAGGGCGCCAGTCAGGCCCGCACCGATCGCTGCCTCGGCCAGCGCAATATCGGGCGCCTGCAGGCGCACCCATGCCAGTGCCATCACCAGGCCGAAGGCAATGAACAACACAATTGCCTTGAACAGGTCCGGAGTCCCCAGCGCCTGCCAGGCCAGCCATAGCAGGGCAAGGACCAACAGTCCATCGAACACCCACCGCAATAGCATCATCGCTTCCACGGTCGTATTCCCTTTCGCAGGGCCGTTCGCGCCACCAGATGAGCGACACTGGCACTGGCCAGAAGAACAAGTAACCAGATAAGCAGAAGCTTGCCCATTGCAGCCCATGATTCCGCCTGCAATACAAGCCCGGCAACGACAAGACCGAGTCCCACATTGTCTGCCTTGGTAAGGGCATGCAGGCGGGTATAGACATCCGGAAAACGTAACAGGCCCACCGTACCCGCAAGGAAGAATCCCGCCCCGGCAAGTAATAGAAACAAGGTGAGGAGTTCAGTCAGCGGCATCGTCATCTTTCCAGGCCGTCCAGGTACGCCTTACGAACGCAACGGCAGTTACTGCAGACAACAAGGCGAACACCAGGGCTACATCGCGCAGGTGTGGCCGGCCAAACGCCTGGGCCAGCAACAGCAGGCTGGCAACGGCTGTAGTACCGAACAGCTGTGCCGCCAGCATTCGATCCGCCGGTGTCGGTCCGCTCAGGACACGCCACAAGCCAGCTATCAATGTCAGCAGCAGGAACAGTGCGATAGCCGAATACAACACTTGCATGGACATTAATACCTCCCTGGTGTGCTGTTGAAGCGTCTCATATCATTCCGAGACCCCGTCAGCGGCCAGCTTCAGTCCAAACATCCTCGCCACACGTGTCTCGATCAACGTCAACTCTGATTCAAAAGCGCCGCTCTGGTCGAGAACATGAACATGCAGGAACTCTTCGCTCAACTCTGCACTCAGGGTACCCGGCAGCAGGCTGACCGTATTCGCCATGAACACACGGGGCAGGCCCGTTGGCAACCGCCACCGATGCTTGAGCAAGCCCGGCGAGATTGGCAGTCGGGGATGTAGTGCCCGCCCGGCTACATCCACACCGCCGCGCAGGGAATGCCAGAGAAAGAATGGGACAAAACGTAAAATACCAGGCAACGACCAGGAAGTGCCGGGCAGTAGTACCCCGCTGGCAAGTACCGCGAACACCACCACCGGTACACCTATCAGCCATGAAGTCATCGCGCCTTCCGTGAGTATCCACCATAGCAGGGCGAACAGTACTGTCCGAAAACAAAATCTTCCAGGTCCCATCTTGTTTCGCCTGCTGTTAAGCTATACGCGGGGAGGATGCTTCATTTTACATGCGACAGGTAAAGATTCCACGAAACATCCGGGCGGCTCACTTGTGAGTCGATATGGCTATCCGCCTTAAGAGAATGGAAGTCCGCATTGGTGGATGCGAGTGTTATGTTTCTTTCTGATCCTCATTCAGTCGAGACTCAATCCGCTGCAGTGTTTGCTCCATGGCCTCAATGCGCTTTATGATATCTTTCAGGCGGTAGATTTCCTCGGCCTCCTCCTCCTCGATCTCTATCTCACCGCGCGAAACAAAGTAGGCGGAAAAACTGGCGGTTAACAGGGAAAAGAAACCTACGCCAAACAAAATTACGATAGCCCCAAACACCTTGCCCGCTGTACTTAGCGGTACTGTATCTCCATATCCCACCGTTGCAACGGTCACCCAGGCCCACCAGACACCTTGCCAGATATCTTCGATGCCGGGATCGATGCCCGCGATGAGCAGCCCTGACATCAGTGTGAATGCCAATGCCAGCAGCAAAACCGTACCCAGGTGATTCTGCGCCAGGACTTTGCGCACGCCAATTGAAGTATTCAGCAATATCGGGAGAATCAGCAGCACCCTGAGTGTCCGCAAAGCGGCGGCATAGGTACCGCCTCCCCATAGCAAGGGGATCCCTGTGCTGATAATAACCAGGTTCATCCAGTTGCTGCGCAGGTAATGCAGCTTGTTCTCCACCAGGCTGGTAAGCACTACTGTTTCAAGCACAAAAAACAACCAGATGCCCCAGTCAGTGATGCGGTCGAACGTTGCGGGGTATACGCCTTTTGCTTTCAGATACCACTCGATTATTATCCAGAGAGCCAACAGAATCATTGGCAATTCGAAGCGGCTGGCCCAGCGCCGGGCTGCCGGCCGTTCGTCCTCCAGGACGCCGGGTAAGCCGATCAGCAGATTGAGGGTATGGCTGGACATAACAGGCCTGTTTTAATTGCGGTTTACCAGCTGCAGTCGATACCTGTGGAAGTTTACGTGTCTGCTGGTGGAGCAGGCTACAGCTCAGCAGATTCGTGGTAGTGGGTCATCTTCCAGTTCTTCCAGAATGCGTTCACCACCAAGTTCGGTGTGTAACAGCACATGTTTGTTCGAGCGGTTGATGCTGCCGATAATGGCGGCGTCCTTACCATCCGGTACAGCACGCCAGCGCTGCAATAGCTGTTCGGCCTCATCAGGCGCGACGACGGCAACAACGCGGCCTTCGCACGCCAGGTACATAGGGTCATAACCGAGCATTTCACAGACGGACTGCACCGGGTTACGCACCGGGATGTCTGTCTGTGAGAGGGTAATGCCCATACCGGTAGCACGATGCAGTTCATGGGCGACCGTTGCCAGTCCGCCGCGTGTCGGGTCGCGCATAAAGCGCAGCCCGGGTATCTTGAGTGCTTCCTGCGTCAATGGCAGCACGCTGGCTGCATCAGATATCACTTCGCCATGCAGGCCGAATTCCTCGCGCGCCAGCATCACGGAAATGCCGTGGTCGCCGACCGGGCCGCTGACCAGGATGACGTCACCGTCCTTTATCAGGTTGAGGCCTAGTTTATGCGGATTACGGATACCGATGCCGGTTGTTGCCAGGTAGAGGCCGCCGCCTTC
>DAOVVG010000004.1 GCA_030632175.1 Gammaproteobacteria bacterium | reverse complement strand
TTTTCCTATACAGTAGCCGCCAGCTACAGACATTGTTATTGGTAGTTTTGGTTGTTCCCTTCGTGTGACCCCCTGAATTCCTCGTTTCATTTCCTGTATGCAACACGCTAAGTTGTTTAATTTTAAAGGTAAAAAGTGATATGGCTACAGGTACAGTAAAGTGGTTTAACGAATCCAAGGGTTTTGGTTTTATTTCTCAGGACGATGGCGGCGATGATGTATTCGTACATTTCAACGCGATCCAGAGCTCGGGTTTCAAAACCCTGGCCGAAGGTCAGGCGGTCACCTACGAGGTAGAAAAAGGCCCCAAGGGCCTTCAGGCAGCTAACGTTACTGCTTAAGTAAACCTCATCGGACAAACCGATTTAAAGAACCCCGCCCCGGCGGGGTTTTTTTTCGCTTTATATCTTAATAAAAGTATTGCGATCCCGGAACGCCAGGTGTCGCAAGTGTCTTTATAGCTCTGATGCAGGATGGGTGCGGCCTCCGGCCTTTACCCATCCTGCTATTCCAGATCAGAAAAGGGCTGGAACAGGTCAACAGTTGCCGTTCAGAATGTTCAGCTCAGTTTGAAAATGCTACCACTTCAAGAATTTCTGCCTCGACGTAGGTTGTACCATCCGATGCCTGGTTGTGATCCTGCCACAACTGCTCCAAATCCTGACGCAGAGCCTTCTGTCCGGCCTCATCAAGTGTTGCGAGCGCACTATTGGTGGGCCCAAAATATTGAGCATAAAACTCTACGACTTCTGATGGTGGAAACGGATAATCGAATGGGTATATTCGCCTTGTAAGTTGAAGATCAGCCACATGTTCTCCTAGACGTTCACGAACTGTTTCTTCTTTGCCCCACAGGAGTGGCGATGGCATGAGCGAAGGAGGTGGAACGTGTCTGGCAGATGTTTTAAACATCTGCCCAATAAATCCATCCGGTGTCCAGTTACCCATAACGATGCGGCCACCTGGCCGACAGACGCGCACCATTTCCGCTGCCACGCGATCCGGTCGTGGTGCAAACATTGCGCCTATGAGACTAATCACCAGGTCAAACGAGGCATCATCAAACCTCAGGTCTTCGGCGTCACCTTCGTCAAACTGCGCATCCAGGCCTTCTTCCCTGGCGCGGGCGCGGGCTTGCTCAATCCATTTTGGCGCAATATCAACACCGATCACCTTTGCGCCAGATCTCGCCGCTGGAAAGGCGATTTGCCCAGTACCACAGGCAAGGTCCAGCACGCGAGCACCTTGCGAAAAAGGTATGCGCGAAAGAAATTCGGCGGCACTCGATTCCAATCCTTTGGCAACAATGCCGTAGTCACCGGTGTTCCAGGTGGTTTTTAAACGCTCTTTCAGGGCCTCTATTTCGGGCGCTAATTCACTCATGCTGTAATCACCTGATGCCTTACTTGTCTGCTGCGACTTTAACCATAATGTGCGCATAAGGGGTATCTTTCCACATAACGTACACCGGATCATTTGGATCTGTGGACAATCCTTCGAGCATCGCGACATCAGGTACAACAATCATCAGGTGAGGCCCTTCCTTCACCCAGTCATCACTTTTATCAGGTTCGGTGGCATAGGGATCGCTGTTACTTACGCCGAGGGCGCTACCTTCCCCGGCCAGCATGTAGGACACACTGAATTTATCTGACTTGAAGCTCTTTTTGTTCAACATCGAGCTGATGAGGGTATCCCAGGCTGCCTCATTGCACATCGGGCCAATGATGTCCTGTTGAGGATAACAAGTGTAGCTATTTGAGCCCTTCCGCAGGACTGTGCCATCAGGGGCCTTGATGGTAGCGTTCGCTGTGACGACAAGAGGGCCTGCGCTTTCTGCGCTGGCAATCATCGCTTCCTTGTCTCCCGCCAGTGCCAAGCCGCTTCCAAGTAGGCCAAAACAAACACATGCGTTGATTAATTTACTTTTCATGGTGATCTCCTGCTTGATTTGCGTTTGAACGGGGCGGGTGTTCAGAATATACCCTCTGAAATGTATAGCATATTCAGCGCTCCCTGAACGATGAAACCTGCTGCTGTTTTATAGGCATGGGCCGTCAGCCGCATTAGGTTGGTTCCCGCCACCAAATAGAAGTGTAGTAAGGAAATGAAATTAGGGAATACATATATCTACGCACGACCGGAATGGGTGGAATGAGACATGCAGAACAGGCCAGTCTATGTCTGCGTAACTCGTAAAAATGCGTTAGGTATCCCTGGTTTGGGGCGGAGGTAAAGAAAAAGCCGGGCTATGCCCGGCTTTTTGTGGTCTGTCTGTGCAGTCTGCGTCTGGCAGGAAATAGCTGCCTGGCACTGGCCGCTCTTGTCTTTATAGCGGGCCCTGGTCGAACCGGCCTTTGTTCTAGTCCTTATCATCCTTCTTGTCTTTCTTTTTATCATTTTTCTTGTCCTCGTCATCCCTGTCGTCCTTATCCTTCTTCTTGTCCTTGTCGTCATCTTTATCTTTTTTCTTGTGTTTCTTTTTATCATCGTCGCGCTTGAAGCTGGCATTGTCATTGGCCCTGTCGTAGGCGCGGTCGCTGGGCCCCTTGTCTTTGTCGGCATTGGCGTCGAGCGGTAACAGCAGCAGTGGCAGCATAGAAAGCAGGGAAATCAGTAATTTTTTCATAGTGGCGATCCCTTAAAAAATTAATCGAGTGATGGATTAACTGTGAGACGAAACGTATCTGGTGCGTGGTATGTATTCATTATACACGGGTTATCGCAGCCGCTACTTTTCTGCGCTCGCCAGCCAGGTGGTGCCGCGCATGCACAATGTATTGCCTTGTTTGCAGGTGTCAGCCGCTTGGATGACGTCTTCAATGTAAGCCTGGCGTGCTTCGTTATTTAACTGGTTCACCAGTGTCATGACAGGGGCCGCCAAATCCGAGATAGCCTCCCAGTAGGCGGCACCGCTATCGACTTCAATCACGTTGATTTCCAGTTCTTCCAGTTCGATGTTGCGGAAACCGGCGGCGGCAATGACGTCCTGTAACCTGTTCGGATCGGCCATTGAAAAAATACCGGGTGTGCCGGGTGGTGGCTTTGGAACTTCCATGTATTTTCCCAGTGTCTGCATTAACAGGCCGACAAAGGGGTTCTTCTCCGGCGCTGACCAGCAGGCGATGGCGATACGCCCCTGTTGTTTCATGACGTCGCGTGCGAGCTTCAGACAGCTTGCAGGTTCCGGCATGAACATCAGGCCCCAGCGAATGGTGACAGCATCAAAGCTGTCTGCCTCGAAATTCAGCGTCTCGCCGTCTACACAATGGAATTCAATATTGGTAACACCGGCCTCGCTGGCCTTGTTACGGGCATAAGCCAGCATTTCTTCAGTAAGATCTGTGCCGATTACCTTGCCGGCAGTCCCGGCCAGTTGTGCGGCAGAAATAGCCGGTTCACCGGTACCCGAGGCGATATCCAGCACCTGGCTGCCGGCGGTGATTCCGGCAAGTTCCAGCATGCGTTCGGTGACCGGTGCGGCACCCTTGCGCAGCAGTGCGTCGCGTCTCTGCCAGCCATCTGCAACTGAGGCCCAGGCGTTGCGCTCGCGTTCTTTCAGTTCTTTGTTTTCAGGGGTGCTCATTAGGTGCGTCACCTGGCTCGTAAGGATGAATGTCTAGTGTCCAAGCATAGCAGGAAATGTGTATTTGATGATGTCGCCGGAATCTTCTGCAATATACAGATGGCCGCTTGCGTCCAGCGTAATACCCTCCTGGTTTTTCCCGGGCAGCGTGTAGCCCGCCCGTAATACACCGTCAGTTGTCAGCAGCAGCAGGGTGTTATGTTCGTCACTGATAATCAGTATCAGTTCAGACGCGTTATCATGATGAAGACCGGACAGGTCAGTCATGCCCGGCTCGAAAGACCTTATGATTTGCAAAGGTTTTTCTGTGTCGGGTGTGTTGTGTAGCTCCACTGCTTCAGAAACAGCTGCAGAGTCTTCGGCAGACCAGCCCTGGTTGGCGAGAAAAAAGCTGCCACCTGATCTGTGGTCAGGGTCAGGTACAAAGGTGATGGCCTCGAAGCCGCGGTTGTTTCTTTTGCTTGCCGGCGGGTGTCGTATGGAGATGTTACTGACCGGCATGCGTCTCAGGACTTGAAGATTGTCCGGGTGAATTTCCAGAACAGTTCCCGTGTGCTCGTCAATCGCATACAGAATACCGGTCGCCGGGTCGATGGTAATGCCTTCAAGGTCCACCTTGTTGATATGTGCTTTTCGAAGCAGCGTGCCGTCCGGCAACAGTTCACAGATATCGCCTTCATCACCAACAACAAAGAGTGTGCCCTGCCTGGCCGAGAACACGATGCCGGAGGGTTCCGCGCAATGCTGCTGGTCGAATGTAGCAACTGCATCGCCGGGGAAAGGCGGTAGCTGCGGGTCAGAATGCAGTTGCTTGATATTGCAGCCAAGCAGAAGGGCCGGGCATGCAAAGACGATGAAGAACAGTTTTGTCATGGCAGGCCTGTCGCGGCAGAAGTATCAGGGGCGGTTCGGGAATTGCGTGCGGTCATTATCACTGGCGCCATCCCGGCATTCGCCGTGTATGCGGGCGATACCATTGGCCTCGTAGTCCTCCAGTGTCAGGTAGTCATCACGGCAATAGCCGGTTGTGTCCAGCTTCGCCTGCACGGCCTTGCGCAAGGCCGTATCAGCATGCTTGTCATCATGGTGATGGCTTTCTCCTTCCGGACTCTTGCGAAAGCGGCGTACATAAGTGAAAAACTTGGTGCCGTCTCCGCTGATCTCGGTTACAAACTCGTCGCTGAATGATGTGGCTGGCCCGGTGTTCGCACAGGCAGACAGCCAAACAGTGGCAAACAGGACCATGACCGGTTTTAATGATGACATCGTTACTCCAGCGTTATAAATTACGGCTGACATTTTGGACAATAGAATGTTGAACGTTGTCCCTGGCGTATTTCCCTGATCGGAACCCTGCAGCTGACGCAGGGTTCGCCGACCTTGCCATAAACATTCAATTGTTGTTTAAAGTATCCCGGTTTGCCATCGCCGTTGACGAAGTCACGCAGGGTGGTGCCGCCCTGGGCAATGGAATCTTCAAGCACTTCCTTGATGACCTCTGCCAGCAGCTGGTATTTCTTGCGGCTTATTTTGCCGGCTGCGTGCTTTGGATAGATACCTGCCATGTACAGTGCCTCGCTGGCATAGATATTACCGATGCCGACCACGATGTGACTGTTCATGATGAATTGCTTGATGGCCACCTTGCGGCCGCGTGAATGCCGGTACAGACAGTCTCCGGTAAAAGCGTCACCGAGTGGTTCGGGTCCCAGGGGACTGATGAGGCGGTGTTGTTCAGCTGGCCGCCGTGTCCAGTGCAGGCTGCCAAAGCGGCGCGGGTCGGTAAGACGCAGTGCCATTTTACCGAAAACGATGTCAATGTGATCGTGTTTTCCAGCGGGTGAGCTTGCCTTGACGAGGCACAGGCTGCCGGACATGCCGAGATGCAGGATGGCGGTACCGGCATGCGTCTGTAACAACAGGTATTTTGCGCGCCGACTGACGCTGTTAATCGTTTGGCCGCCGAGTTCCTTGCCGAGGCGGGTGGAAACCGGCCAGCGCAGGTTGGGATTGCGCACGATGACCCGGGTGACCTGCTTGCCGGTGATATACGGCGCGATGCCGCGGCAGGTGGTTTCAACTTCGGGTAGTTCGGGCATGCTTTTCTGTGCCAGAGTCAGTCTGTCGGCAGCGCCAGCAGGGTTTCTTTCATGTCAGCTTGCAGGTGGTACTGAATGCCGAGTTCCGGTCGCGCCAGAATAAGTTCAGGTGTGTGCGCCATGATGTGTAATGTCAGCGGTTCTGTATTGTCTGAAAATTCCAGGGTAATGGTCCCGGCGGTTGCCTTGTTTTGATAATGGCGTACATAGTAGGCAGCGGCCTGTTCCCAGTTAGCAATCAGTGTCTGCAATGCGGCAGCACTTACTGCCGCATTGGCAGGGGATAATTGCCATTGGTCGTCTGTCCCCAGGGACAGGGTGAACTCCGGCAACTGTAGCCGCGACAGCTTTGCCTGGGCCGGCAGCAGTCTGCGCGCAACGAAACCGGGCCAGTCCGAGTTGATCAGGTGCTGGTACCTGTCAGTCACCAGGAAGACGGTGTCACCTGCCTGTATATAGCGCAGGTTATCCAGTGCTTCGGTTGCGCCGATTTTAAGCTGCGTGTTATCCAGTATCAGGGTGGCGAGCGGCGGCTCCAGTCCGAGTGATTCAAGATCAAGACTGTCGGCAGTGTAACTGCGTGCCGATTCCGCCTGCAGGATGGCAAGCACCGATCGAATCTGGAAATCGCTGGCGGGCAGTTCTCTGTTGCCGGTCAGAAACCAGCTGTCGGCACGCCGGGTAAATACCAGCGGTTCGCGAGTTGTCCGTATGACCTGAATGTGGCTGATGTTTTCAGCCGTCAGTGTGGTGACTGTCTGCGGGGCAGCTTCGGGGGTAATCCCGGGCTGGTAAACAATCACCAGTACCAGCACACCCGCAAGACAGAGGAGCGCCAGGTTGAGCAGGCTGCGTGATGACATGAGCTAGCGGCGCCGGCGTAGTAACCAGACAATGATACCGGTTACCAGCAGTAACAGCGGTAGTCCGACAAGAAAACCCAGTCCGATTACTGCCTGTGCAACCTTGCCGAGCACCAGGCTGGTATCGGGTGCTGACTTGATACGGATACTGAGTGCGGCCTCGTCGTGGCTCAGCCATTGCACGATGTTCAGTCCGAGGCTGAGATTGCCGGCATTGCCGAGGTAGGTGTCGGACAGAAAGTCACCATCGCCGATGACAACGATGCGCTGCACGGGCAGGCCGGCGCCGCTGTCATCGGTACGTGTGCGCGTCAGCACCATGCCGATATCCAGTGGCCCGGAACGTTCGTCGGTATCACTGTCGAACTGGATTTCACCGGCAATTTCACCGAGTTCGGTCCAGGCACGTTCCAGGGTGGTAAGCAGCGGTATCACGTTCCACGTGCTACTGCTGTTGATCTCCAGTGCTGCGGCCTCCGGATAAACAGTTACGGCGGTCATTTCGCTGGTAACTTCATGGCGGGGATAACCGGTGACGACGACAAAGGTCGGGTCATCAATACCGAACATCCCGCTGGCGGCATCGACAACCGTGCCTGGCAGCAGGCTGATGTCGAGTTGTTCGGCCAGCGGTTCCAGTCCATGCAGGTCGCCGGGTTCTGCCAGCCACAGCAGGTTGCCGCCCTGCTCGGTATAGCGTTGCAGTTTCTCGACCTCACCGGGCAACAGGTCAACACGTGGGCTGGCTACCACCAGCAGGTTGGTGTTGGACGGGATTTCAGTCTCTGCGAGGTTTACGGTTTGTACATTGAGTCCCTTGCGCTCCAGTTCCCGGGTGAAGATTCCCAGTCCATGGTTGGTTTCTCCGTCGGGTGGACGTTCCCCGTGACCGCTGAGAAATACAATCCAGCGTTCATCCTGTCGGGTGAGTCGTAACAGCGCGTTGGAGAGTTGCTGTTCGCTCAGGGTCTGTATGTTCTCGCTGCGATCAAGGTAGCGGATGATAACTTCGCCGCCACTGGCAATGCCAAGCTCGCGGACGCGTGCCGGTTCCTTGTCCGGGTTGATGAATTCCAGCGTGATGTCGTCCTTAAAACGCTGGTAGCTGCCGACCAGGTCCCTGATCTGGTCGCGTATCAGGCCATCATCGCGTACAAACGCACTGATGCTGATCGGTTGATCCATGCTGTCAAGCAACCTGCGGGTGTCCTCGGAGACAGTGTTGCGTGCCCCGCTGGTCCAGTCCGCCTGGTAGACATAGCGGGTGCTCAGCCAGGCAAGCATGCTGATGATGCCGATAAACAGAATCGCGAACAGCAAAGCTTGCAGGCGCAGCAGCAGACGGGAGCGGCGGGTAATTTTCATAATTGTCAGTGTTGCAGTCGAGAGGCGTCCATGCGGCGAATGGTAAAGCCGGTGAACAGCAGAATGACCAGCAGGTAGTAAGCCACGTCTGCACTGCTGAAGAGTCCCTTCAGCAGTGGTTCGTAGTGACGCAGCATGGACAGTTGTGCGAGTGCGCTGCTGCCGGTTGCCTCACTGTTACCGGCCCAGTCCACGATCCAGAGCAATAATAGCAGTCCAAAAGTGGTCACGGCAGCCACGGTCGGCTGCTCGGTTAATGATGACATGTACAGACCAATGGCAGAGAAAGCAGCGACGACCAGTGTTAGCCCCAGCATTCCGGCCGCGAATTTTCCCATGTCGAGTTCGGTGCCCACCAGCAGCGACAGCGGCATCAGTGCCAGCAGGCCCAGCAGGATAACGAAGAAAGACAGTATGCCGAGGTATTTGCCAATCACGATTTCCGTCATCGACACTGGCGCGGAAAACAGCAGGCTGATGGTGCGGTTGCGGTGTTCTTCACTGAGTGCGCGCATGGTGATCAGGGGTGTAATCAACAGCAGTACCACGGCAGCATCTGCAAATAATGGCGCGACAATAATGTCTGCGACGCCGGGTGCGCCTTCAATGGCAGCAAGGCGGGGTTGCAGGCCGATATAGGTTTCGATCTGTGTCAGGAACAGATAGGCGAGGATGAACAGGGTGACGGCAAGTATCGACCATGCCAGTGGTGACAGGAACAGGCTGCGCAATTCACGACCGGCGATTGTAAATATCATTGACTGGTATCCGCGGTGTGCGTGTGCTGTTCTTCCGAACAGGTCAGTTCTATAAAAATCTGTTCCAGTGTGCGGCGTTCGGGCGTCAGTTCATACAGACGCCAGCGCTGTGCAACTGATTGCTCTACCAATGCCTCGGTGGGATTGCTGTCGCGGTAATGAATGCGGAAGCGGTTGTCTGCCAGTGGTTCCGCACGTTCCACGCCAGGCAGTTGCTGCAGGGTCGCGAGGTCGGGTGTGGCATGGAAGCCGGCAATCAGTGCCGTGGCATTCATGCGTGATTCCAGCCCCGCGGTGGTGTCTGAAAATACCAGTTTACCGCGGTTGATGATCTGCACGCGGGTACAGGTCGCCTGTACCTCGGGCAGTATGTGCGTGGAAAGGATAATGCCGTGCTCCTTGCCGAGTTCGCAAATCAAGGCGCGAATTTCACGGATTTGCAGCGGGTCAAGGCCTACCGTGGGTTCATCCAGTATCACCACGGCAGGGTTGTGAATAATGGCCTGTGCAATGCCGACGCGTTGCTGATAGCCCTTGGAAAGGTTGCCAATCAGGCGCCGGCCGACATCTGCCAGTCCGGTGCGTTCTTTTGCGCTGCTCACTGCGCCTTTGACATGGCTGCGCGGGATGCGGTTCAGCCTGGCGCAATAGCGTAGATATTCATCGACCGTCAGTTCCCGGTACACTGGCGGCTGTTCGGGCAGATAACCGATCTCGCGCTTGGCCAGCTTGGGCTGTTCAAGCAGATCGGTGCCGGCAATGCTGATCGCGCCTGCCCCGGGTGCGAGATTGCCGGTAATCATTTGCATGGTGCTGGATTTCCCTGCCCCATTGGGCCCCAGAAATCCCAGTACTTCGCCCTTGGCAAGGTCAAAGCTGACATCATCGACGGCACACGTCTGGCTGTAATACCGGGTGAGGTGTTCCACGTGTACCAGCGCTTCCCTAGACATGGTGCGTATTATTCCGTTTGTACCCGTGATTACAAGTTGTCAAAATGGTTATTGCTCCGGCGGTCGTATCAACGACACGGCACAGTCTGCTGCAACCTTGAGAATATGAAGAAACCTGACCCTACAGACCTGCAGCTGGGAATTGATACCGGCGGCACCTTTACTGATTTCGTCCTGTTTGACGGTCGTTCTCTGCGTATACACAAGGTGTTGTCAACGCCACAGGCACCGGAGCAGGCCATTCTGCAGGGTATGCGCGAGCTGGGTCTGTCTACCGGGGATCTGCGGGTGGTGCATGGCTCTACCGTGGCGACCAATGCGGTACTGGAGCACAAAGGTGTGCCTACTGTCTATATCACCAATCGTGGCCTGGGTGACGTACTGACAATCGGCAGGCAGGCGCGCCGTGAACTTTACAACCTGCAACCGGAACCGCCGCGCTCACCGGTGCCTCCCGGGCACTGCCTGGAAGTGGATGCCCGCATTGGCGCCGATGGCAGCCGCATCAGCAGCTTCTCCCCGGGGGACAAGGCGGCATTGCTGGCCGCGATTGAGGAAATCAGGCCGGCAGCAGTCGCGATTAACCTGCTGTTCTCATTTCTCGATGATGCTGATGAACGCATGATAGAGGACTGGTTGCCGGACGGCCTGTTCGTCTCGCGTTCATCCGACGTGTTGCCGGAATACAAGGAATATGAGCGCGGTATTGCCACCTGGCTGAATGCCTGGATCGGGCCGCTGGTCGCCGGTTACCTGGAACGGCTGGAGCAGCAGCTGTCACCGGCACCGGTTGCCGTGATGCAAAGCAGTGGTGGCACGGTGAGCGCCGCCAGGGCCGGGAGCAAGGCCGTACACCTGCTGTTGTCCGGTCCGGCCGGTGGTTTGACGGGGGCACGTTTTATCGGTCAGCAGGCCGGACAGTCAAGGCTGATGACCTTTGACATGGGGGGGACCTCGACGGATGTCGCGCTCATCGATGGTGATATACGCCTGACCTCGGAAGGCCATATTGGCCATTGGCCGGTCGCGGTTCCCATGGTGGATATGCATACCATCGGTGCCGGCGGTGGCTCAGTTGCCAGTATCGACGCGGGTGGCCTGTTGCGAGTTGGGCCGGAGTCCGCCGGGGCAGTGCCGGGGCCTGCCTGTTATGGACAGGGTGGCCGGCAAGCCACCGTGACGGATGCCAATCTGGTGCTGGGACGGTTGCTGCCGGATGCCTTCCTGGGTGGCAACATGGTGCTGGATCGGGCGGCAGCCATTACCGCCGTTGAACAGATTGCCGCACCATTGCAGTTGAGCGTGGAACAGGCTGCACTCGGTATTGTTGCGCTGGCCAATGAACACATGGTGCAGGCGTTACGGGTGATTTCGGTGCAACGTGGCGTGGACCCTCGCCGGTACATGCTGGTGTCCTTTGGAGGAGCCGGCGGCTTGCATGTCTGTGCGCTGGCCGAGGCGCTTGGGATGACCCGGGCGCTGGTGCCGGTGCATGCCGGAGTGTTGTCTGCGCTGGGTATGCTGGCTGCGGCACGCAGCCGACAATTATCGCGCACGGTGACCGGGGTACTGGCTGATTTTTCTGACACCCTGCTGGCGGAGCAATTACAGGCACTGGCAGCGGCAGGCACAGACGAGCTGCTGGCTGAAGGTGTTGCAACGGCTGACATAACGACGAGTTTCAGTCTGGACCTGCGTTACCACGGCCAGTCCTATACGCTGAATCTGCCCTGGCAGGGCATAGCCGCCACCGGTGCCGCTTTTCATGCACTGCATGAGCAACGCTACGGACACTGTCTGCCGATCCCGATAGAGCTGGTCAACCTGCGTTGTGGTTTGCAGGGGTTGCCACCGGATATTAGTCTGCCGGAGATTCACAAAGGCGCTGCCGCTGCGGCAGCACAGGTCGTGATTGCCGGTCAGGCAGATACGGTGCCGGTATGGCCGCGATCAGTCTTGCATGCCGGGCAGGTGATTGACGGACCAGCGCTGGTCACGGAAACCGTTGCGACCACCTGGTTGCCGGATGGCTGGCAGTGCACTGTAGATGCGGTCGGCAATCTGCTGCTGGAGTATGAGGCTATATAAATCAACCTGTAGGAGCGGACCATGTCCGCGATTGCAGTGCATAAAAAACCATCGCGGACATGGTCCGCTCCTACAAATGTTGCTGTTTATTCTGGTCAATAAAAAACCCGGCAGAGCCGGGTTCTTTATGGTTTGGACCTGCGTCTGAAAGCGTTACTTGATCTTGGCTTCCTTGTACATGACGTGCTTGCGAACGACCGGGTCGAATTTCTTGATTTCCATCTTTTCCGGCATGTTGCGCTTGTTCTTGGTCGTGGTGTAGTAATGACCGGTGCCGGCGCTGGAGACGAGTTTGATTTTGTCACGCATGCTGTTTTCTCCTAGACCTTGTCGCCGCGGGAGCGGATGTCGGCCAGTACCGAGTCAATGCCGAGCTTGTCGATGATGCGCATACCCTTGGCTGAGACACGCAGTTTTATGAAGCGCTTTTCAGCGGCTACCCAGAAGCGGTGTTCGTGCAGGTTCGGCAGGAAACGACGACGGGTTCTGTTTTTGGCGTGGGACACGTTATTGCCGCTTTGCGGACGTTTACCCGTGACCTGACATACTCTGGACATTGTTCTAAACCTCGGTAAAAAAAGCCCGCCATTAGCAGGAGGGGCGCATTTTATACCAGAAACGACACCGGCTTACAAGCTGACCTGTGACTCGATGTTGGCCAATAATTCATTTAAATCATATAGATAGGGATTTTACCGGGTGATTTTAGTTTTTTCTGAAAGATATACCCCTGTGTGTGGTCGCTAGATCAGCCCTTTTTCTGCAAACGACACCCCGTTACCGTCGCCTACGATGATGTGATCCAGTACGCGCACATCAATCAGGGCCAGTGCGTCCATGAGGCGGCGGGTCAGTTTAATATCGGCCCGACTGGGCTCGGCAACGCCGGACGGGTGGTTATGTGACAGGATTACAGCAGCCGCATTGTGCTGCAGGGCACGTCGTACGACTTCACGAGGATGAACGCTGGCGCCATCAATGGTGCCGCGAAACAGTTCTTCAAAGACGATTACCCGGTGCCGGTTGTCCAGAAACAGGCAGGCGAAGACCTCATAGGGCAGGTGTCGCAAGCGGCTGGCAAGAAAATGGCGGGTGGCATCCGGGTCTTTCAGGGCGTCTTCACGTTGCAGTTGTTCCTGCAAATGACGGCGTGTCATTTCCAGCACAGCCTGCAGCTGGGCAAATTTGGCCTTTCCCAGACCATGATGTGCGCAGAATTGTCGCTGGTCGGCTTCCAGTAGCGGGCGCAGCCCGCCAAAGCCATGCAGTAGCTCGCGGGCAAGGTCAACAGCCGTCTTGCCGCTGACGCCGGTGCGCAGAAAGATGGCGAGCAGCTCGGCATCGGAGAGTGCAGCCGGACCGCGGGTCAGCAGTTTCTCACGGGGGCGTTCCTCGGCCGGCCAATCGCGGATGGTGTGCATGTACATAGATATGTCACAGGCCGGCTGGCAACGGCAAGGGAGAAATACCCCTGTGTCTGTAGGCCAGCGCCGGTTTTTAGCCTGCCCCGGCCAATCAATCATCTGGTAAACTGCTGACAGATGAAATATCTGAATGGAAAACACATCCTGTTGGGCGTCAGCGGCGGGATTGCCGCCTACAAGAGTGCCGAATTGGTGCGTTTGCTGCGTTTGTCAGGTGCGGACGTGCGCGTGATCATGACGAAGGCGGCGACCGAATTTATTACTCCGCTGACGCTGCAGGCGTTATCCGGCAACCCGGTACACACTGATTTGCTGGATTCGGCAGCAGAAGCGGCGATGGGACATATCGAGCTGGCGCGCTGGGCCGATGCCTTGCTGGTCGCGCCCGCAACGGCGAATTTTCTTGCCCGCCTGGCAGGGGGTCGTGCCGATGACCTGCTGGCCGCCGTCTGCCTTGCCTGTGATGCACCGGTGGCGGTTGCACCGGCGATGAATCGGGCGATGTGGGAGAAGCCGGCAACCGCTGAAAATCTTGCCACCCTGCAGTCACGCAATATCGGTATTCTGGGTCCGGCTGAGGGCTCGCAGGCCTGCGGCGAAACCGGCCCCGGCAGAATGCTGGAAGCTGCCGCGCTGGCAGATGGCTTGTCTGCCGTGTTTCAGACCGGGGTGTTGGCCGGCCGGCAGGTGCTGGTAACCGCAGGCCCGACCCGCGAGGCGATCGACCCGGTGCGTTTTCTCAGTAACCACAGTTCGGGCCGGATGGGCTTTGCTGTCGCAGCGGCGGCTGTCGAGGCGGGTGCCAGCGTCACCCTGGTCAGTGGCCCGGTCAGTCTGGATACGCCGGCAGGGGTGCAGCGTATTGATGTTGAAAGTGCGGCCGATATGCACGCTGCCGTCATGCAGGCCGCGACGAGTGCGGACATCTTCATCAGTGTTGCGGCGGTGGCTGATTATCGACCGGCAACAGTTGCTGAACAGAAGCTCAAGAAAGGGGTCGCAGAAGTTTCGCTGGACCTGGTGCGCAATCCCGATATCCTTGCTGCCGTGGCCGCCCTGCGGGATGCGCCCTTTACCGCGGGCTTTGCAGCAGAGACCGAGTCTGTGGAAAATAACGCGCAGCACAAACGGCGGGCCAAGGGAATTGATATGATTGCTGCCAACAAGGTTGGTGACGGTCTGGGTTTCGACAGTGAAGAGAATGCCTTGCATGTATTCTGGGAAGCGGGCGAGCAGCGGTTACCCGTTACCGGCAAGCGAAAGCTGGCACGTCAGCTGGTAGACTTGATTGCCACGCAATTTCAACACAGCCACCACCAGGGAAAGGTACTAAAGTTTAATGCAAAAGATTCAGCTTAGGATTCTTGATTCACGCCTCGGTAACGAGTTTCCACTGCCACACTATGCGACCGATGGTTCGGCCGGCATGGACATGCGGGCCTGCCTGGACGAACCACTGGAGTTGGCTCCCGGCGACACTCACCTGATTCCAACGGGGTTGGCCATCCACGTGGCCGATACCGGTCTGGCGGCAGTGCTGCTGCCGCGCTCCGGATTAGGGCACAAGCACGGGGTTGTGCTCGGAAACCTGGTGGGTCTGATTGATTCGGATTATCAGGGCCAGGTGTTTGTATCCTGCTGGAATCGCGGGGAAAAGACATTTATCGTTGAGCCGGGTGAGCGCATCGCGCAAATGGTCATTGTGCCGGTGGTGCGGGCAGAATTTGAAATAGTTGAGGATTTTGATGCCAGTGAGCGCGGTGCTGGAGGTTTTGGGCACACCGGGCGGCAATAAGCTCAAATTATTGGCCGGATAAGCCGATAATATCCCATTAGCTGTTTTTTCAGATTTTTGAGTGTCCACACAGGATCAGGACGTTAGAAAAATTGTAATGAAGTTCTCTCTAGGCAAACTCCTCAAGCGTAACAAGACACCTGCTGATGCGGCGGATATGCAGGCTGTGCCGCCGTTGATTGTGGACGCGAAACCGGCCAGCCTTGGCAAGGTACGCCTGCAGCTGCTGGTGGCCGGCGTTGTGCTGCTGACGTTACTGGCGGCGTTTATTTTCAAGTTTATGTCGGGTTACATCCTGCGGACAATGGAGCAGGAGAACAACATCATTACCCAGCAGGTGGCTGCCCGGATTACGGCCATTGTTGAGCATTACGGTGCGACCACGGCCCTGCTCGCCAGGGACCCGGATATTGCATATCTTCTGATGGTAGGCAACAAGGCCGCCCTGCGTTCCCGGGAAGAGTCGTTGCGTTATGTTTTTCCGGCAGTGATCAATGTTCAGCTGCTGCCGCCGGGTCTGGGTGAAGTCGACATGGAAGCCTCGCCACCCCTGACCTATGCTGCGATTGCCCAAATGCGCATTGCAGAATCCGGCCCGGAAGAGCCCACCATGGAAGTGCATCTTCTGAATACGCCGCAACAGCACGTCAACATTGTGCGCAAAGTGATGGATCCGGCGGGTAGTGGTGTCGTTGGCCACCTGATGCTGTCGCTGTCCAGGGATGTATTGCAGGATATTCTCGGTGACCTGCAGGAACTGAACGGCTATATCGAATTGCAGCAGGATGGCACCAGGGGTAAACCTGTGGCGGTTGCACATTACGGAGACAAGGGTGCAAAGCAGGGTGCCGCCGAGCGGATATTGCCGATCGCTGGCAGCCGCTGGCAGGTGGCATACTGGCCGACAGTCTCCGGACTTTACTACGTTGGCAAGATCAGTGTGTGGGTGCTGGGTGCAACGCTGGCAGCTGCTTTCATCCTGATACTGCTGGTGGTGCTGCTGTTTCGCAGGATCAAAAATGCCCTGCGAGTTGACCAGGTGAGTATGGTCACCATCATGAAGGATTTTCGTGACGGACGTGTGCAGCGCAAATATCCTTCCGGCTTGACTGAACTGCGCGAGACGGCGGAGTTTATGACCCAGATGGCCACAATCGGCCAGCCAAATGCGGGAGCGGTAACGGCTGCGCGCGCGTCGGACGATGCCTACCTGACCGAGGAAACAGTGACCGAGGTAGTCGATGATCTCGATGCTGACGAGGACACTGTCAGGGAAGGGATTACTGATGAGTTCGGATCTGCTGTTCATAGTGATAATTCGATGCTGGAGGAAAACCCGCTGGAAACCATAAAAGAACAACAGGGCGTCAATATAGATGCCACGATATTCCGCGCCTATGATATTCGAGGTGTTGTCGACCAGACGCTGACACAAAGTGCTGTCACCCAGATTGGCCGCGCTATTGGCAGTGAAGCATTGCAACGTGGCCGCAATACCTTTGTGGTAGGTCGTGATGGCCGCTTGTCAGGGCCGGATCTTTCCGCTGCATTGATTGAAGGTATTGTCTCAACCGGTTGTGACGTCAAGGATATTGGCTGTGTGCCCACGCCGGTGCTGTATTTTGCCACTCATTATCTGGATACCCAGAACGGTGTCGTGGTCACCGGTAGCCACAATCCGCCAGACTACAATGGTCTGAAGATTGTGATTGACGGCGAGACCCTGTCAGGACCCTCCATCCAGTCATTGCGTGAACGCATTGAAAGCGGCAACTTTATTAACGCGGCCCCTGGCAGTGTTGAAGCCATTAATGTTGTTCCGGACTACATCGAACGGATTCGCAGCGATGTCACGCTGGCCCGGCCTCTCAAGGTCGTGGTTGACTGTGGCAACGGTGTCGCTGGTGGTGTGATCCCGCAATTGCTGGGCGGGCTGGGTTGCGAGGTGTTCGAACTGTTCTGCGATGTGGACGGTACCTTTCCGAATCATCACCCGGACCCGAGCAAGGTCGAGAATATGCAAGACCTTATTCGCGCGGTCGCAGCAAACCAGGCCGATATCGGGCTGGCATTTGACGGTGATGGTGATCGCCTGGGCGTGGTGTCTGCTGATGGCAGGATTATCTGGCCGGATCGTGTGCTGATGCTCTATGCAATAGATATCCTGGAACGTAATCCGGGGGGGCAGATTATTTATGACGTGAAATGTACGCGTAATCTGGATGCCATCATTCGAGAACACGGTGGTGAACCACTGATGTGGAAGACCGGGCATTCGTTCATCAAGGCCAAGATCAAGGAGACCGGGGCGCTGCTGGCGGGTGAAATGAGCGGCCATATATTTATCAATGAACGCTGGTACGGGTTTGATGATGCCCTGTATGCCGCAGCCAGGTTGCTGGAGGTGCTGGGCAAGGATGACCGCAGCAGTACCGAAGTGTTCGCAGACCTGCCTGACAGTGTCAACACGCCGGAACTGAATGTAGTGATGCAAGAAGGTGAGCCGCCGGTCTTTATCAACAAGCTGCTGGAAAATGCACACTTTGAGGGTGCCAGCGTATCAACCATCGACGGTTTGCGCGCAGACTACGAGGATGGCTGGGGGCTGGTGCGGGCATCGAATACCACGCCGGTACTGGTACTGCGCTTTGAAGCCGATGATGATGCCGCGCTGGCTCGCATCATGGATGATTTCAGACGCGTCATGTTGCAGGTGAATCCTGCGCTGTCACTGCCATTCTGAGTGCAGGTTTGTTACTTTACCTCTTTACTGAACAGATTTTTCCGGAATAACTGACGCTCGCCGTAGCAAGCGGCACTACATGCCATGTCCCTGACAACCGAATCCGCACAAAATGTTGCACACGTCCTCAGCGAGGCGATGCCCTACATTCGTCGTTTCCGCGGCAAGACGATCGTTATCAAGTATGGCGGCAATGCGATGGTGGATGAATCGCTGAAAAGCGGTTTTGCACGCGACGTTGTTTTGATGAAGCTGGTCGGTATTAACCCGGTTGTTGTTCACGGTGGCGGACCGCAGATTGGCAAGTTGCTGGAGAAAATTGGCAAGAAAAGCGAGTTTGTAGGAGGCATGCGTGTCACGGATACCGAGACCATGGACGTGGTCGAAATGGTGCTTGGCGGGCAGGTAAACAAGGAAATTGTCAGTCTGATTACGCAGCATGGCGGCAGCGCTGTCGGTCTGACCGGTAAGGACGGCGACCTGATCAGGGCGCGCAAGATGAAGATTGAACGTGATTCTCCGGAACTGGATGTGCCCGAGATTATAGACCTTGGTCATGTCGGTGAGGTGGAAAGCATTGATACGTCTGTGGTGGACATGCTGGTGGGCGGAAATTTTATTCCGGTGATCGCACCGATCGGTGTCGGTGAGGATGGCTGCTCGTACAATATCAACGCCGATCTGGTGGCCGGAAGAATGGCTGAAGTCCTCAATGCAGAGAAACTGATCCTGTTGACTAATACTGCGGGTTTGCTCGATAGCGAGGGGGAGCTGCTGACCGGGCTCAATGCGGCTGATGTCGATAAACTGATTGAAGACGGCACCATCCACGGTGGCATGCTGCCGAAGATTGCCTGCGCGCTGTCAGCGGTAAGCTGTGGTGTAAAGGCCTCCCACATTATTGATGGGCGGGTGACGCATGCGGTACTGGTTGAGCTGTTTACCGATGAGGGTGTAGGCACCCTGATTCGAGCTTGAGTGGGTCGAGCCCGGTACGGTTACTGGTCTTTGGCCGTGAGCATGCGGTAACGCTTGATATCTTCTTTATACTGCTGCTCCAGTTTCTTCTTTTCCTGTTGCTTGAGTACTATCAGTTCCTCGCCCTGGCTAATGCTCTCCAGTAGATTCTTCATGCGGCCCTGTAATCCCTCGGGTACTTTCTTGTTGCGGTTTTCGTATTCGTCAGCATTGTCAGAGAGACCATCCATCTCGATCTGCATTGACTGCAAGCGTGTCTGGGTCAGTGCGATGAGTTCGTCCAGCGAAGAAAGCTTCTGTTCCCGCGTCAGGATGATGTCTGCTTCATCCTTGTAAGTTGTCAGCAACAGCTGGTCATTTCTGCTCAGATCCAGCTGCCGTCTGTTTTTTGCAGCGTCAATTTGTGCATAGCGTTCTTTGGCAGGTTTGGCATCCGGGATGTCGGCAGTCAGCTCAATGTAGCGTGCGATGTCGGTATCAAACTGGTTGCTGATGGTTGTTCTCTCCAGTTCTTTTTCCTTGGCGAATGCCTCGTTGATTGTGATCTGTTCACGCAGGTTTTTCAGCTGGAACTCCAGTGATTTCGGCAGTGCCTTGCCGCTGCGTTCATAGGTGGCGGCTTCCTCTGTCAGTTTGTGCAGACGTTCCTGCATAGAAGCAATGCGACTGTTCGTCAGTTGCAGGAGTGCCTCAACAGAGGCGACCTTGCCATCCTTGGCAAGCAGCATGTCCTGTTCGCTTGAATAGGTGGCCAGCAGGCTGCGGTCATGAATGGCCTGCTTGTCGGCGATGGCCTTGTTCTTGGCGGCCTGTTCAGCGAGTTGCTGTTCACTTTCCCACTGTTCCGGTGTCTTCGCCGCATCGTAGACTTGTATTGTCCGGCCGCGACTATTCATTACCTTGCGCTCCTGTTTGGCATATTCAGGCGGAACACGGTTGCCATAGTGGACATGACCTTCGTTGTCGACCCATTTGAAGGTGCGTTCAGCGAGTGCGGTGGTGGCGCAAAGCAGTGCCGGCACGAGCAGAAAGTAGCGGAGATTATTCATGTGTAGCAGCCATCCTGATTTCATACGTGTATTCTAAACCCGTTGATTTTTCCATGTGGCCTTAATATACGCAAAGGCGGAGCAGCAGTGAACGGTCTGGAACAACTTGTCCTGTTTCTGGTGTCCCTGGTGGCGAATTTGTTTTCAGCCTTTTCAGGGGGCGGTGCCGGTTTGATCCAGCTGCCTGTCCTGATCTTCCTGGGGCTGCCGTTTGCGATCGCGCTGGCCACCCATAAAGTTGCCAGTGTTGCACTGGGTATCGGCGCAACGGTAAGGCACTTGAGAGAACAGTCGCTGGAGCGCCCACTGGCGTTGTTTATCCTTGGTTTCGGTCTGCCTGGCGTTATTCTGGGTGCCAATGTCATTCTCGGCGTGCCGGAGCGCGCCGCCGAGGTCGCCCTCGGGATTCTGACCGCCGGGCTGGGGCTCTATTCATGGCTGAATCCCGGGCTGGGGCAGGAGTTGCAGCCTGTTAACAGGGGGCGGGGCGGACGATTTTTCGGTGGGCTGGTGCTGTTTTTAATCGGAGTTCTGAATGGTTCGTTGACCTCGGGTACCGGCCTGTTTGTCACTTTGTGGCTGGTGCGCTGGTTTGGCCTGGATTATCGCCGTGCGATTGCCTATACCCTGATACTGGTTGGGGTGTTCTGGAATGGCACCGGTGCTATAACGCTGGGTATGCTGGTCGAGATCCGCTGGCCCTGGTTGCCCGCACTGCTGCTGGGTTCATTGTTGGGCGGTTATCTGGGGGCGCATCTCGCAATTAAATCGGGTAATCGCTGGATCAAGCGCGCTTTCGAGGTAGTTACATTGTTGATTGGGGTGAAGCTTGTTTTTGGCTAGAGCGGTCAGCCGCAACAGCGTGCGCGCAACCGGCTGGTTGTGCATCGCGTTTCTGTCTGCGTGTGGAGAGCATCAGCCTGCAAACGTGTCAGGCGACGCGCCGGCAAATCCTGCCGCAGCCCATGAGACAGAACCGGCCACGGCGACTGGCCATCCCGACGACGGCTTACAGGATGAGGCGCCGCCGGCGCCCGACGAACCGCGGACGCTGGAATCGCTCAATTTAAAACTCACTGACAAGCCTGCGGCGCTGCAAGACCCACCCGGTTTTGGGGTGGCTCCGGATTCCGGCTGGCTTGATCAGGGGCCGGAGATGGGTGAACTGGATGCTGAAGAGAATGGACTGTTGCCGGATTTGTTTGACAGGAAGGCGCCGGAAAAGCCGGTGGACATCAAGGGCAGGATGTTGATTGATGATGGTGGCACCGGTATTTCCGATTCCCTGGGAGGCGCAGAAATCTCGATTGAAATTCAAACCGACCAGTAAGACTTTTTACACGCCGTACTGCTCACGGTACGCGGTTATTTTCGCAACATTCTCGTCTTGCCCCGGGGTATTTTGCAGGTATTCCAGCAGGTGGGCCAGTGATACGATACTGGTGACCGTTATGCCGAGAGATTCCTCGACTTCCTGGATGGCGGAGCGCTGGTCGCGACCGCGTTCCTGTCGGTCGAGCGCAATAACCACGCCGGACAAGGTGGCGTCTGCAGCCTGAATGATTTCCACGGACTCACGGATGGCGGTGCCGGCGGTGATGACATCATCAATGACCATGATCTTGCCGGATAGCCCCGCGCCGACCAGGTTGCCTCCTTCACCATGGTCTTTTGCTTCCTTGCGATTAAAGCACCAGGGGGTATTACGCTGATGGTGGTCAGCCAGTGCAATACTGGTCGCAGCAGCCAGTGGAATACCCTTGTAGGCCGGACCAAACAGGACATCAAATTCGGTGCCGCTGTCGACAATTGCCTGTGCATAGCAACGTCCCAGGCGGGCCAGGTGCTCACCGGTATTGAACAGACCCGCATTGAAGAAGTAAGGGCTGGTGCGGCCCGATTTCAGGGTGAACTCACCAAAGCGCAACACGCCGGCGCTGATGGCGAACTCGATAAAGTCGTGTTGATAGTCTTTCATATGCAGTCAAGGGTCGTTATGGCTTGCCGGGCTGGTTATCATACACGCCGAATCAACCCGGGGAAAAACATGCGCATTATCACTGTCAATGTAAACGGCATTCGTGCTGCTGCCAAAAAGGGCTTCTTCCAGTGGATGGTGCGCCAGCAGGCTGATGTCGTTTGTATCCAGGAAACCAGGGCACAGGTGCAACAACTGGAGGACAGGATATTTCACCCGCGAGGCTGGCATGTGTATTTTCATGATGCCGAGAAGAAGGGCTACAGTGGTGTGGCCATCTACAGCAAGCACAAGCCGGACAAGGTAAAAATCGGTCTGGGGTGGCCGGATATGGATGCCGAGGGGCGTTACATCGAGGTATGTTTTGGGCCCTTGAGCGTGGTTTCGTTGTACCTGCCATCCGGTTCATCCAGCGAACAACGTCAGGCGATCAAGTTCGGTTTCCTGGAACGTTTTATGCCCTGGTTGCGTAAACTTAAGCTGAAACGGCGCGAGTTTATTCTGTGTGGCGACTGGAATATCGCGCACAAGGAAATAGACCTGAAGAACTGGCGGGGCAACCGCAAGAATTCAGGCTTTCTGCCCGAAGAGCGGTCCTGGATGGATGAGCTGTTCGGGCCGGCCGGTTTTGTGGATGCGTTTCGTGTCGTGAATCAGGATGTAGACCAATACACCTGGTGGTCAAACCGGGGTCAGGCCTGGGCAAAGAATGTTGGCTGGCGTATTGATTACCAGATTACGACGCCAGGTATCGGTGAGAAGGTGCAGGCTGCCCGCATCTACAAGAACAAGCGATTTTCGGATCATGCACCGTTGATTATGGATTACGATTACAAGCTGTAGTGGCAGATATGTCGCCGGTACGGCGACGAATGCGGGGATGCTCAGTTGTTCTCAATCAATTCGATATCGACAACCGGCATTTCCGAGAACATCATCAAGCGATCTTCCAGACTGGTATTGTCGAGACGTCTATCAGTGAGCCGCCGGCGGTCGGTAACCACGATGACCCCGTTACTGTCCTTGACCGGGAACTCCTGTTCAAGCCCCCAGCGACGTTGCCCTTTTGAGCGTTTTTGCTGCATAACACTTCTCCTGACGCTCTAGGATAGCCGATGCCTGGGCTGAAGAACATATAAACCACGATAACCGTGCTGTAAAAATGGCTGAAAATTACACGGGGCATTGTTAATTTATCTTTTTTTTCAAACGGATACGGCAGGGAGTCCAGGCTTGCTAGTTTTGCCCCCAGTCATGTTGCTGTTCTGTATAACGCATCATTTTTCGAACCCAGGGTAGCAGCAGGTAGGCCGGGAAGGCGAGAAAAAATGTCAGCATAAAGTAATCAGCATAGCCGAAGGCGACGGCACCATAACCGCTGGCCCAGCCGGAGACTGAACGGCTCAGTGCAAAGATGGACGACAGCAAGGCATATTCAGTGGCCGAGTGGCGCTTGTTGACGATGGACATCAGGAAGGCCAAAAAGGCGGCGGTTCCGAGTCCGCCGCAGAATGATTCCAGCGCGCTGGCTGTGTACATCATGGACTGATAGTGCAGGGCAATCGCTACGCCGGGTTCTGCCGCAGGTATCACCGCAGCCACCCAGGCGTAGCCGAGATTGGAAGCGGCCTGTAACAGACCGAGTATCCAGAGTCCCCTGAAGATACCCACACGGTCGGTGAACCAGCCACCGGCAATACCGCCGGCAATGGACAACGCCAGACCGATATTGATGGATACCAGGCCGATCTGGGTCGCACTGAAACCACTGTCCACCCAGAACGGCTTGATCATGAAGCCCATGGCGCTGTCACCCAGTTTGAAAATCAGGATGAACAGGATGACGGGGACTATGTAGGGACGCTGCAGCATCTCCAGCAGGGTACCGAACATCGGGCCTTCAGTAATCGGGGTGTTGTTGGTGGTGCGCCGACTGGCTGATAGGCCACCGGAATAAAACAGGCTGATCATAAATGCTAACAGCGCCAGCAGTAGAGCGTATGCCCAGAAATATTCAATCGTAGCGGACCAGTGTGTGGTGCGATTGATCAGCCATACAGTGCCCAGCAGAAAGGCAATCACGCTGGCGAGCGCCATCGGGTGTGTCAGTAACCCCCGCCATTCTTCTCTGAGAGACAGGCTGCCGGCCGGCTTGATGGCGCGTTCCCGGGGCGCATTCAGGCAGGCGATGCCGGCGAGCAGCAGGATGGCGGCGCCGGCCGTGTAAGTGCCACTCCAGCCCAGCCAGTCTGTCAGTATCAGGATGAATCCGGAGGCCAGCATGCCGACGCGATAAAAGGCAATGCGAACACCGTTTGCCAGCCCCAGTTCGTGTCTGTTGAGCATCTCGATGGTGAAACCATCGATGGCAATATCGTTGGTGGCAGACAGCACTGTAAAAGCGCCAATGGCTATCCATACCCAGGGACCGAAGTCAGCATGGATTGCAAACACCAGCATGATGCCTGCCATTAACAGATCGACGCTGAACATCCAGCGACGATGGTGGCGAAAGTGGTCAATCGCCGGTGCCCACAGAAATTTCAGTGTCCAGGCCAGACCCAGCAGGCTCAGAAAACCGATATCACGGAGATCCACGCCCTGTTGACGGAACTGTACGGGAAACACGTCGTAGAAAACGCCCAGCGGAAAGCCTTCTGCGAAATACAGAATACCAACCCAGAACATTTTGGATCGGAGCAGTGAATGGGGTTTTTGTGGGGGTGTTTGCAAATCAGCGGGTTAGTAGCAGGGTGATCGGGCAGTCATCCGGTAACACGGCAACCGGCCGCGGACCGGCGTGACCGCAGGAAGGTGATCCACGGAAAGTGGCTGCACCGGCTTACTGGGTATAGAAGTCCTGGCTGAATTCGACCTCGACGCTTTCCTGACTTCCCTGCGGACGTGCTGTTACCCTGAATTTCAGGGTTTCCTCGTTGGCAACGCCGAACTCGCCAATATAGTAAATGGCGTTGCCATCACGGATTTCCCGTGTGCGAATCGCGCGACCCTGCCCGGCAAGATTGCGGGCGCTGACCTCAACCTGTGCATGTACCGGCTGGCCGGGGCTGCCGAGGATGTTTTTCAGTACGGTGATATTGATCATGCCGCGGTTACGGCTGCGGGTAATCTGATACTGACGTGCAACCTGGGGCGGCAGTACGTCGGTAGCCAGTGCGTTGTAGTGAATGACGTATTGGCCAAATGTTTTTGAATTTTCAGCAGTGGCTGCCAGTGGGAACAGCAGAACCAAACCTGCCAGCAGTGTAATGATGCGGTTTACCGGTTGCATTTTTTTCTCCTCAAAATACGTATCCAGGCTACATATTTTGATTATAGAACATTAAACCGGTCAGCCCAGTAATGGCAGTACCAGCATTTTCAGAACCTGCAGCCCGATCAGTGCAATCAGCGGAGACAGGTCGATCCCGGAGATCGGCGGAATGAGTCGCTGCACCGGAGCCATTATCGGCCTGGTAATGCTGTGGAGCAGCGCATTGACGGGGTTGTAAGTGCCCGGGCTGACCCAGCTGATGATGACCTGGATAACGATAGCGAAGATAAAAACGTTGAATGCGAGAACCACGAGTTCACCGATAGCGACCAGCAACAGGGTGATAAAAGGCACGCTGGCGCCGCGCAGCATCACCACAATGACCAGCGACAGCAGTTGTAATAACAGCATTAGCAGCAGGGCGGAGGTATCGTATTGCCGGATGCTGGGGATGATCTTGCGCATGGGTACCAGCAGGGGGTTGGTGACGCGCACCAGGAACTGGCTGACCGGGTTGTAGAAATCGGCACGCACGGCACCCAGAATGAATCTAAGCATGACGACCAGTATGTACAGACTGAACAGGGTGGTTATCAGAAACTCAAGGGGATTGGCCAGGTAACTGCTGCTCATGAATCGGTTCCAAATTCTGTTGCGAGTTCCCGGGAGCGTTTGGCCGCTGCCAGTAATGCCTTGCTGACCAGCGCTTCCAGCGCACCTTCCTGAAAGGTGCGGATGGCGTGTTCGGTCGTGCCACCCGGTGAAGTGACCTGATGGCGCAGGGTGGCCGCGTCCTCGTTGCTCTCCAGGGCCATTTTTGCCGCACCGAAAGCGGTCTGTAATGCCAGTAGCCTGGCGGTTTTTTCCGGCAGGCCGAGTTCCTGTCCGGCCGCCTGTAATGCTTCCATGAACAGGAAGAAGTAGGCAGGGCCGCTGCCGGAAAGAGCGGTTACTGCATGCATTTGCTCCTCATCCTCGACCCAGATGGCGACACCGACCGCACGCAATATCGATTCAGCAATGCTGCGTTGATCTTCGCTGACATGCTCATTCGCATACAGTGCTGTTGCGCCGCTCTGTACCATGGCGGGTGTGTTGGGCATGGTGCGAACGATGGCAGTTGACTGTCCCAGCCAGTTGCCCAGTGCCGAGGCGGGGATGCCAGCAGCGATGGAGATAACCAGCGGCTGTTGCTGTGCAACGATGTCGGCCAGTTCACGGGCGACGGCTTGCATCACCTGGGGTTTGACCGCCAGTACGATGATATCGGTATGGTCAGCTGCGTCACTGTTGCTGGTGGTTGTGGCGATGGGGAACCGCTGTGAAAGCTGCTGTAAGCGTTCAGAATCGCTGTCGGCAACCCGGATGCGGGCCGGATCCCAGCCATCTGCAATCAAGCCGCCGATCAGGCTGCTTGCCATGTTGCCGCCACCGATGAAGGTCAGGGTAGTGTCATTCATGCATTTGACGATACAGGATGGAACCCGCGCGCGACAAGCCGCCGGGTGAAACTTCAGAGCGCGTCCCTGCGTATCTCTGTGGCGTGTTGGTGGTGGTGGGAACGACTTGTTTAGGTGACTGATTCCTGACGGAAATTGTTCAGACCGCGCTTGCTAAATCAGGATAATGCGGCATACTGCTGCTGCTATACTGAATCGGCCCCAGGGGGGGCAGGACCGGTTCAATGCAAGCCGTCCGCTGTCCGGCGCTACAAGTCACCGATATCAAAACGTTTTTTCAAGTATTCAAAATCACAGACGATAGCCTTTGGCGAGTACTAAAAATGCACAGGGAGTTGGGATGGATATAGCTGAGTTACTTACCTTCAGTGTCAAGAATGGCGCGTCGGATCTGCACCTCTCGGCAGGGCTGCCGCCGATGATCCGTGTTGACGGGGATATGCGCAAGGTGAACGTCCCCGCGCTGGATCATAAAACCGTGCACGGTCTTGTCTACGACATCATGAACGACAAGCAGCGCAAGGATTACGAGGAATTTCTCGAAACCGATTTTTCATTCGAGATTCCCGACCTTGCACGTTTTCGTGTCAATGCGTTTAACCAGAATCGTGGTGCAGGTGCTGTGTTTCGTACCATTCCCTCCGAGATCCTCGGTCTTGAAGACCTGGGTACGCCGGCAATTTTCAAGGAAATTGCAGACACCCCGCGCGGGCTGGTGCTGGTGACCGGGCCGACCGGTTCCGGCAAGTCCACCACGCTGGCAGCAATGATTGATTACATCAATGCCAAGGCCTATGCACACATCCTGACCATCGAAGACCCGATTGAATTTGTACACGAGACCAAGAAGTGCCTGATCAACCAGCGTGAGGTGCACAAGGACACGCTGGGCTTTAACGAGGCGCTGCGCTCGGCCTTGCGTGAAGATCCGGATATCATCCTGGTGGGTGAGATGCGTGATCTGGAAACCATCAGGCTGGCGCTGACGGCCGCGGAAACCGGGCACCTTGTTTTCGGTACCTTGCATACCACTTCGGCTGCCAAGACCATTGACCGTGTCATCGATGTGTTTCCTGCCGCGGAAAAGACCATGGTGCGTTCCATGCTGTCAGAATCTCTGCGCTCTGTCATCGCGCAGACACTGCTGAAAAAAGTGGGCGGTGGACGTATTGCTGCCTGGGAAATTATGATTGGTACGCCGGCGATTCGTAATCTGATCCGCGAGGACAAGGTGGCGCAGATGTATTCAGCCATCCAGACTGGTAATTCGGTAGGTATGACGACGCTGGATCAATATCTTCTGGATCTGCTGTCGAAGGGTCTGATCACCAAGCAGGATGCGCGTGTGAAGGCAGTCAACAAGGACAGCTTCCGGTAAGCGGCTGAATTCGGAGAACGGCTATGGAATTATCTTCACTGTTGAAAATGATGCATGACAAGGGCGCGTCGGATTTATTCCTGACAGCCGGTGTGGCGCCAACCATGAAAGTGGACGGCAAGACAGCACCGGTTTCCAATGAGGTATTGACCCCGGAAACGTCCATGGAAATCGTCACCAGCATGATGACGCCGGCACAGCGTGACGAATTCGAGGCGACACACGAATGTAACTTCGCGGTTAACGAGGAAGGTGTAGGCCGGTTTCGTGCCAGTGCCTTTATCCAGCGTGACCAGGCCGGTGCGGTGTTGCGCCGTATTGATACTGTTATTCCGACGATAGAAGAGTTGAATTTGCCGCCGATTCTGAAGAACCTGGCAATGACCAAGCGTGGCCTGATCGTGTTTATCGGTGCAACCGGTACGGGTAAGTCAACCTCGCTGGCCTCCATGATTGACTATCGTAACGAGACGGGTACCGGTCATATTATTACCATTGAGGACCCGATCGAGTATGTGCATCCGCACAAGGGCTGCATTGTTACCCAGCGTGAAGTGGGTATTGATACCGAGTCCTACGCGACTGCGCTGAAGAACACCCTGCGACAGGCTCCGGACGTTATCCTGATTGGCGAGATACGTGATCGTGAGACCATGGACCACGCGATTGCCTTTTCCGAAACCGGTCACCTGTGTCTGGCAACACTGCACGCCAATAATGCCAACCAGGCAATGGACCGTATTATCAACTTCTTCCCGGAAGAACGCCGACCGCAGTTGTTTATGGACTTGTCCATGAACCTGAAGGCTTTTCTCGCCCAGCAGTTGATTCCGCGCGCGGATGGTAACGGGCGGCGGGTGTGTGTAGAGATCCTGCTGGGTACGCCGCTGGTGCATGATGTAATCCGCAAGGGTGAAATACACAAGCTGAAGGAACTCATGAAGCAGTCAGGTCAGCAGGGTATGATTACCTTTGACCAGGCCTTGTTTGCGTTGTTCAAGGAGGGTGAGATCACCCAGGATGACGCCTTGCACTTT
>DAOVVG010000043.1 GCA_030632175.1 Gammaproteobacteria bacterium | reverse complement strand
CTACACGACATCGCTGGAAAACCTGCAGGAGGGTGTACGCCGCCTGGCTGAAGCGCTTGGGTAATTGTTTACAGTGTCGATATGAAAGCTGCAATGGCGGATTGTGTTTTCCACGATCACCAATGCTATCAGTGATGTTGTGCTGCAGGCCGTGCTTGCGCCTTGATCCATAATTAATCGCGGACAAGATCCGCTCCTGCAGGCCTGTCGGGTTTTGCAGGAGCGGATTTTATCCGCGAATTCTGTGGTTGATATGTTCGCGCTTAAAAAGCGCTCCTACGGGTATTGAAATAGCTGTGGTTTCCGATGCCTGCCTGTAGGAGCGGATCTTGTCCGCGATTCCGGTGGCTGGATTGTTCGTGCTTAAAAAGCACTCCTGCGACAGTAGAAACATTCATGGATTTAAATGGAAGTTACCCGTCCTGTTTTAATGCGTTTTGCTTTAGCTCTCCCACCCACATCGCCGTTGCGCCTGCCACGGATACCGGCATTGCGAGGAAATTTACAAACGGGATCATGGTCATCAACAGTGAGCCGCCGCCAAAGCCGTAGGAGAGAACACGACGCTGGCGCAGCAGTTTGCGTTGTTGTGAAAAATGCAGCAGGTGGTTGGCCATCGGGTAGTCGATATATTCAATCACCAGCATCCAGGCACTGAACAGCGCCCATATAAAAGGTGCAGCCAGGTTGATGCCGGGCACCAGGAACAGGATGCCGAGGGGGATTGCACGCAGGATGAAGTACAGCAGTTTGCGCAGTTCCGAGACGATGCTCGGAATGAAATCTTTTGCGAATGCCTGCCAGCCGCCGGTTTCGATGGGTTGCCCGGTGAGATGCTTTTCCACGGCCTCTGCCAGCATGCCGTTAAAGGGTGCGGCGATCAGGTTGGTCAGTAGCGAGAAGCTGTAGAAGATAATCAATACACCGGCGATGGCGAACAGCGGCCACAGCAGGTAACGCAGCCAGTCCAGCCAGGACGGCAGGTAGCCGAGCATCATGTCGATGAATATTTCCAGCCAGTGTGTCAGCCCGAAGATGGCACCGGCAAACACGGTGGTGCTGACCAGCAGCGGGATGGCGACGTAGCGCCGCAGGCCCGGTTGACGGATAAGGCGCAGGCCTTCGAGGAGGTAATGCATGCCGCTGTGGCTGTTTTTCATGGTGGCGTTTCTGTGCGTGGATTCAGGGTTTCGGGTTGTTCAGATAATGTATCGCGGACGAGATCCGCCCCTACAAAAATAGACGCACCTGTAGGAGCGGATCTTGTCCGCGATTATTATCCCGACGGTCTGTGCGATCGTCGCGCCAACAAGGCTGCCCCATATGCCGCTTCCTGATGTTCGGCGGCAACGACCGGGATGTCCAGCAGCTGCGCACGTATTGTACTCCATGCGTTATTGACAGCACCGCCCCCCGTGGTGATGACTTTGTCCGGCCAGGGTGCACCCAGCTCGATCAGCTTTCTGTAACCCTGCAATTCAATGTTGGCAATGCCTTCAAGAATTCCCTGGAAGAACACCGCGTCATCGGCCGGTCTTGGCTGCAGGCGCGGTTCCAGTCCGGGATCATTGACCGGAAAGCGCTCGCCTTTGCCAACCAGCGGGTAGTAATCCAGTCCGGTCGGTTGGTCAGTGGAGACCATGTCGGTCAAGCGTATGATTTCATCGTGATTAAAATACTGCTGCAGCACTGCGCCACCGCTGTTGGAGGCGCCGCCGATCAGCCAGTTGTTGTCCAGGCGGTGACTGTAGACGCCATACTCGGGTGCGAAGATCGGGGTGTCAGAAAGAATTTTCAGTACCAGCGTGCTGCCCAGTGAGGTAACGGCTTCACCGGGACCGGCACCTGTCGCGATAAAACTGGCGGTACTGTCGGTGGTGCCACTGAGAATGCGTGTGTGCGGTGACATGCCCCAGCGTTCACACAAGTCCTGCGTCAGTGTACCGAGGGGATACCCGGCGGGTACAACATCCGGTAACAGGGATGGCCGGATGTCCAGTTCTGCCAGCCATGCCGGCCAGCAGCTGTTTACGACGTCGTACCCCAGTTTCAGTGCGTTATTTTCATCGCTGATGCCGAAGCGTCCTGCCAGTCGTCCCAGCAACCAGTCAGCCTGGTGCAGGGCATGGTGTGCGGCCTTGCAGTCGGGTTGCTGCAACAGCCATAACAGCTTGGCGAGGCTGGCGCTGGCGCCGCGGGCAGCGGTGTCAGCAGGGGCCACGCGATCAACCCGTGTCGCCTGTTCAACGGCGCGGGCATCGTTGTACATCAGGGCCGGGGATAGCGGGGTGCCGCTGGCATCACAGCAGAGCAGGGTGGCGGAGGTGCCGTCCAGTGCGATGGCCTCAACTGACTCCAGTGGAAACTCGGTAGCAAGCTGATCCAGGTTCGCTGTCAGGGCTGACCACCAGCATTCCGGGTCTTGCTCGACCTCGTTTCCCGAGCGGCTGGGAGCGGGCAGTGTGGTGCGGATTTCCACCTTGATGGCCGCATTGGCATCGATGACGCAACTGCGACACCCGGAGGTTCCTGTATCAATGCCAAGGTAGTGTTTCACGGTGGTGTCAGTTATACCGAACTGCAAAGGATTATGAGTATTGGCAATGTTTGCCGGCGGGTAGCCTTGGCACCCTCTTCCCCCGGGGTAGGTCAGTACGAGGGGGTATTAGATTGACCTTTAATCTATATCCCCTCTCCCCGGCTCTTTCCCTGAGGAATGGGGTATTCTCAGGGATTAAATAATAATTAATACATGTGGTTATTTAATATTTGTTATTTAAGTTCTACCGGTGTGGGCGCTTGCCATCCATCCTGGCGGTGTTCGACCACAACGTCGGTATAAACCCCACCACGAACATTGAATTCCGCCCGCAGGCGCATGAAGCGCGGCTGGCAGACGCTGACCAGATCGTTGAGGATTTTATTAGTGATGTCCTCGTGAAAGGCGCCTTCGTCGCGAAACGACCAGACGTACAATTTAAAGGACTTCAGCTCGACGCAAAACTGGTCCGGTATGTACTCAAGGAACAGCGTGGCAAAATCGGGTTGACCGGTCTTTGGGCACAGGCAGGTAAATTCCGGCGTGCGAATGTGGATGGTGTAATCCCGGTCCGGGTGTGGATTGGGAAAGGTTTCGAGATTCTTGCCGGGTTGCGTTGACATGACCGGAACGATACAAGACACAAGATGATGTGTGCAAGCCTTGCAGCATAACAAAAAGTTGTATTTTTCGGGGTCAATCGAGTAACCTAGCCGTCCATGCGATTGTCCAATATAAAGCTTGCCGGGTTTAAATCTTTTGTCGACCCGACCACGATCCATGTGCCCAGTAATCTGGTCGGTATTATAGGCCCTAACGGTTGCGGGAAATCCAATATTATTGATGCTGTGCGCTGGGTGATGGGCGAATCATCAGCCAAACATTTGCGCGGCGAGTCAATGGCCGATGTCATCTTTAACGGCTCCAATACCCGCAAACCGGTCGGCACTGCCAGCATCGAACTGGCCTTTGATAATACTGACGGCACGATCGGTGGTCAGTATGCCGGCTATAACGAAATCTCCATACGTCGCCAGGTATCGCGCGATGGCACCTCCAACTACTTTCTGAATAACACGCGCTGCCGGCGGCGTGACATTACCGATATTTTTCTCGGCACCGGCCTGGGGCCACGCAGTTATTCTATTATTGAACAGGGCACGATTTCCCGCCTGATCGAGGCGAAGCCGGATGATTTGCGTGCGTTCCTTGAAGAGGCCGCCGGTATTTCCAAGTACAAGGAACGCCGGCGCGAGACAGAAAACCGAATTAAGCATACCCGCGAGAATCTGGACCGCCTGACGGATCTGCTGGAAGAAATAGACAAGCAGATCGAGAAGCTGAAACGCCAGTCACGTGCGGCGGAACGCTACAAGGAACTCAAGGCGGAAGAACGACAGGTCAAGGCAGAACTGCTGGCGCTTCGCTATGCCTCCATGCACGAAGAAACCAGTACGCGGGAATGCGAACTGCGGCAGCGTGAACTTGGCATGCAGGCGGAACTCGCCGAGCAGCGCAGAATCGAGGCAGAACTTGAAAAGCTGCGCGATAGCCTGGCCAGTGCGAACGAGTCCTTTAATACGGTGCAGGGTCAGTACTACAAGCTGGGTGCGGATGTGGCCCGTATTGAGCAGGCCATTCAGCACAACAAGGAGTCGCGTCAGCAGCAGCAGGAAGAATTGTCGCGTGCCGAGCAGACGCTTGCCGAAGTCGAGGAGCACATCAGGGTGGATACCACCCGGCTTGAGGAACTGGCGCGTAATATCGAGGCGAACGGCCCGGAGCTGACATCTGCCACCGAGCGTGCCGGACAGTCTGCCGCTGCCCTGAAAGATGCCGAGCAGGCGATGCATGCCTGGCAGGAAGAATGGAATGAATTTAACCAGCGTGCCGCCGAGCGAGCGCAGGCCGCGCAGGTTGAACGTACCCGCCTGGACCACCTTGATCGTCACATGCAGCAGCTGGATGACCGCTTGCAGCGCATGGATGAGGAGCAGCAAACACTGGGCAAGAAGACGCTTGTCAGTGAGCTGGAGCAGGCGGCGCATGAATCCGAGGCGCAGGAAACCGTTGTCGCCGGTATCAAGCTGAATCTGGAAGATGCGATTCGGCACATTACCGATGTCCGTACCGGGCTGGAACAACAGGAACAGGAGCTGGCGGCGCTGCAGAGTGTGCATCATGACACGCGCGGACGGCTGGCTTCTCTGAAAACATTGCAGCAGGCCGCCCTCGGTCAGCATTCTGAACAGGTCACTGGCTGGCTGACAGCGCAGGGTATGCAGGGTGCGCCGCGGCTGGCACAGGAGATTCAGGTTGAATCCGGCTGGGAACATGCGGTCGAGACAGCGCTGGGTTTTTACCTTGAGGCCGTTTGTGTTGACGGGCTGGATAATGTTGAAGATATGCTGGGTAGCCTGGAACAGGGCAGTGTTGCACTGTTTGATACGCGAGCGGGCGCAGCTATCGCTACACCGGCAGACAAGGGTGTGCCGCTGAGCAGCAAGGTTACCTCATCCAGTTCCGCTGGCTCGTTGCTGGACGGAATTTATGCAGTAGAGACACTGTCGCAGGCGCTGACAATGCGCGCCGGACTTGCAGCACATGAATCGATTGTTACCCGTGAAGGTATTTGGGTCGGTAACAACTGGTTGCGCGTCGCGCGCGACACCGATGAGAAAGCCGGTGTGCTGGAACGTGAACGTGAGATCAGTGAGTTGACCGAGCAGCTTGCCGCACAGGTGGGTAACGTTGAAAGCTTGCAACGCTCGGTGGCAGCTGCACGCGAGAGTCTGGTCTCCGCCGAGACAGAACGTGATCGTTTGCAGAATGAAAACAACCAGGCACTGCGGGTAGCCAGTGATCTGCGTGCCGGGCTGGCAGCAATACAGACCCGTCTTGAGCAGCAGGAGGCACGTCGTGACCATGTTCTGATGGAGTCGGAAGTGCTGCGCACCGAGAAAGAAGGTGAAGCACAGGCAATGACGAGTTCCCAGAACCTGCTTCAGGAAGCACTGGATGCCGTTGAAACACTGTCAGTGGAACGCGAGGAACGCACCCGGCAACAACAGCAACTCAGTGGTGTGCTGGACGAGACCCGCCAGCGCGCCCACAGTGACCAGCAAAGTGTTCATGAACTTGCCTTGCGTGCAGAGTCAATGCGCACTGCGCAGGAAACAACCAATCAGGCACTGACACGCATGCGCGAACAGTGCCAGCAGCTGATCAACAGGAAGGATCAGTTAACTGATGTGCTGGGCCAGGGTGATACACCGATTATCGAACTGGAAAGCGAGCTGGAAGGGCTGTTGTCACGCCGCCTGGAAGGCGAGACGGAACTGAATGCCGCCCGCAAACAGGTCGAGGATATCGAACACGGTACGCGCGAACATGATCAGGAACGTATCAGGAAAGAGCGCAGCGTCAGCAATCAGCGTGAACAGATTGAACAGGATCGTATGGCCTGGCAGGAAATCAAGGTGCGCAGCGACACCCTGATGGAACAGATCAGCGAGTCAGGCTTTGAATACCAGTCTCTGCTGGAGCAGATTGAAGAGGGTGCCAGCGTCGATGTGTGGGCCGAACAGGCCGACAAGCTGGAACGTCGCATCCAGCGGCTGGGTCCGATCAATCTTGCCGCGATTGAGGAATACGAAGAAGAATCAAAGCGCAAGGAATATCTTGATGCGCAGCATGCCGATCTGATTGAGGCGTTGACGACGCTGGAAAATGCAATCGGCAAGATTGACAAGGAAACGCGTTCACGCTTCAAGGAAACTTTTGAGAAGGTCAACGAAGGTATGCAGGAGAACTTCCCGGTACTGTTTGGTGGCGGACAGGCCTATCTTGAGTTGACCGGGGAAGACCTGCTGGATACCGGGGTGACGGTGATGGCGCGGCCACCGGGCAAGCGTAACAGCACCATTCACCTGCTCTCCGGCGGCGAGAAGGCGCTGACCGCGATTGCGCTGGTGTTTGCGATTTTCAAGTTGAACCCGTCACCTTTTTGCATGCTGGACGAGGTGGATGCACCACTTGATGATGCCAATGTCGGTCGCTATTGCGATATGGTTCGCAAGATGTCGGAACACGTACAGTTTGTTTTTATCTCGCATAATAAAATCACCATGGAAATGGCAAACCAGTTGACCGGCGTTACCATGCATGAGCCAGGTGTGTCACGACTGGTAGCAGTGGATATTGATGAGGCGGTCAAGCTGGTAGCAGTCTGAGATACGCACTCACGGTACGGCTTTCCTGGTAACTGAAGTCTTTATTCTCAATATATTCAATACAGGTCGGGTCTGAATCCATGGAAAACTTGCGCTGGATACTGTTGTTGGCCGGTGTTGCTGTCATTCTGGCGGTTTATCTTGTCAGCTACTATCAGGGACGGCGTAAGCAGCCGGTACCCCGCGGTGATTCACGGACGCAGCCGCTGATGGGTGAGCCGGGAAAAGATGCTGGCGAGGCTGGTTTCAGCAGTGATATAGATGAAGAGCTGGAGCAACTGGGACAGATCATTACCGGTGACCAGCCCGCTGTCGAAGACGTCTCGGTTATCGAGATACCTGCAGAAAAGCATGAACCGGTGCGGGCTGCCGGCAGGGTGTTTACCTTGTTTGTTGAAGCGCCCGGTGGTGTGCCGTTTCGTGGCCCCATCCTGCTGGGTGCGATGGCCGCTGCAAGGCTGGAATTCGGCGATATGGATATTTTCCACCGACTCGAGCAGGTTGGTGGTCAGGAGCAGATTCTGTTTTCAGTCGCCAACTTCCGTGAGCCGGGTATTTTTGATATGTCAGCGATGGAGAGTTTTACCTCGGAAGGGGTGGTACTGTTCATGCAGGTGCCGGGTGCCGTGGATGCGGTACGTGCCTTTGATGCGATGGTGGAGGCTGCGCGCAGCCTGGCAGAGAATCTCGACAGCCGGGTATGTGATGCAACACACAGTCCGCTGACGAAGCAGGCGATCGGACATATGCGGGAAGAGGTGATCAGCTGCCAGCTGCAACAGCGGGTGGCGAATGCCGCGTCATGAGCGCACCGAAATCCGCGTGCCGGCGCGTACGGGAACTGCATGAGCAGTTGCACGAACATAATTACCGCTATTATACCAAAGATGACCCGCTGATCAGTGATGCGGAGTACGACCAGTTACTCCGTGAATTACAGGCGCTGGAATCCCGATACCCCGAACTGATTACTCCGGACTCACCGACCCGGCGTGTCGGCGCTGCGCCCCTCAAGGGCTTTGGAGAAGTGCGCCATGAAGTACGCATGCTCTCGCTTGATAATGCCATGACGGATGATGAGCTTGCCGGCTTTGAGCAGCGGGTGTGTCGAGTGCTTGAAATTGATGAAGTCGAGTATGCGGCCGAACCCAAGCTGGATGGTCTTGCAGTCAGTCTGTTGTATCAGGACGGCCGGTTGGTGCGTGCTGCCACCCGTGGCGACGGGACGACTGGCGAGGACATAACGCAGAATATACGTACTTTGAATTCTGTTCCTCTGCGGCTTGTGGGTGAGGATGTGCCAGAGACGCTGGAGGTACGTGGCGAGGTGTTTATATCGCATGCCGGTTTTGAGGAACTGAATCGACAAACAGCGGCAGAGGGACAGAAGTCGTTTGTAAATCCGCGCAATGCAGCAGCTGGCAGTCTGCGTCAACTGGACCCGGCCATCACGGCGCAGCGCCCGCTGGAGATGTTCTGCTACGGGGTCGGCAAGGTGACTGCCGGGTCGCTTGCGGCCACGCATACCGAGACTCTCAGCAAGCTGAAGGCCTGGCATTTGCCTGTCTACGAGGATGTAGAGTGCGTCTCCGGGCTGGCCGGCTGTCGTGATTATTTTAATCGTTATGAACAGTTGCGTGATGACCTGCCTTTCGATATTGATGGCGTTGTCTTTAAGGTGAACCGGTTCGACCAGCAGGAGGTCCTGGGTTTTGTGGCGCGTGCGCCGCGCTGGGCGATTGCGCGCAAGTTCCAGCCAGAAGAAAGTGAGACCACGGTACTGGGCATTGATATCCAGGTCGGACGCACCGGTGCGCTGACACCGGTGGCACGACTGGAGCCGGTATTTGTCGGCGGTGTTACGGTAACCAATGCGACGCTGCACAATGAAGACGAGATTCAGCGTAAGGATGTACGTGTCGGTGACCATGTGATTGTACGCCGCGCCGGTGATGTAATCCCGGAAGTCGCGCGGGTGGTGATTGAAAAGCGTAAAAAAGGCGCGGCAAAATTTCATATGCTGACGCACTGTCCAGTGTGCGGCTCACAGGTGACGCGTGCAGAGGGGGAGGCTGTTGCACGTTGTTCCGGTGGTCTGTTCTGCCCGGCGCAACGCAAGCAGGCCATCAAGCACTTTGCCTCCCGACGTGCAATGGATGTCGAGGGTCTGGGTGACAAGCTGGTCGAGCAACTGGTTGACGAGGCGCTGATTGCCGATGTCAGTGATCTTTACTGTCTTGCCGTTGATGAGGTTGCCGGGCTTGAGCGCATGGCCACGAAATCCGCTGTCAACCTGGTTGCTGCGCTGGACAAGAGCAGGACAACCACGCTGGGACGATTTGTTTTTTCACTGGGTATTCGTGGGGTGGGTGAGGCGACTGCGCAGCTTCTTGCGCAGGAATTTGGTGAGCTTGAGTCACTGATGGCAACCGATGTGGAAACGCTTGAAGCGATCCATGATATCGGCCCGATCGTGGCGCAACACATTGTCGATTTTTTCGGGGAACAGCACAATCGTGATGTGATCGGGAAATTACTGGCGGCCGGTGTGAACTGGCCTGCCGTTGAAAAGCCCCGGGAGCAGCCGCTGGCTGGCAAGACCTTTGTGCTGACAGGTACGCTCACCATGCCACGGAATAAGCTGAAAGAGAAACTTCAGGTACAGGGTGCAAAAGTATCGGGCAGTATTTCGAAAAAAACCGACTATGTGGTGGTCGGCGAGAATCCGGGTTCCAAGCACGACAAGGCATTGCAGCTGGGGGTGGCAGTCCTCGACGAGGCGGAATGTTTGCAATTAATATCCGGTAAGTCCTGAGCAAAGAGGCTATCCTTGTTATCGCGACGTTATTGCGTCTCCGGGCCGCGGTAACTTCATAGACAGGTACCGCATCTGACGGTTTTATGAATGCTGTTTATCGTTGGGACGACCAATGAATGTACAAGGGTTGCCAGCACTGAATAATGAAACGGCTGAACGTTAACCTGCTATCCGGTTTGTTCCTGGCGATCATTCTGCTGGGACTGGTCAGTGCGGTTACGGTCTATTTGAATGCACGTACCTACCGTGACCTGGCATTTGATTTTCAGCGCCAGTATATGACCCAGCTGGTGGCTGCAGAGTCGACCGATATCCTGTCTGAAGATGCAGCCGACGCCCGGCGTCTGGGTCTGGTGATTCAGGGACTGGAGGATTTCCGGCAGCCCTTCGACTCCGGTGACAGGCGCGGCGTTTCCGCTGTGCTGGATGCACAGTTTCAGCAGGCACCGGTAACCTCAAACGCGGCCAATCTGGTTGAGCTGTATGCCTTTGACAGCGACTTTAACCTGGTGGGTACGTCGACCCGCCATGCGCCGGACGGCGTGCCCCTCATTTGTCCTGACTTGATCAATAAGCTGAAACAGCTCCAGGGGAGGCTCCGTCTCAGGCCGCTGCATGAACTTTGTCTGCTGCAAGGAAAACCCTACATGGCGAGTATCGCTCCGGTAGGCGGGCCGGTACCGAGTGGTTATATCCAGCTTGTTACTGATCCGGTGCAGAAACTTTCCCGAATCGGCAGTCGCCTGAAAATGCCGGTCCGGATCTCTCTCGCCGATGATACTGTCCTGTATGTCGCGAAGGACTGGACGCAGAATGGTGAAGCGCATGATGTGAAGGCAGGCTATATTTTGCCAGCCAGTGATTCGCGCCCGGCATTGAAGATTGCGGCCTTGCGCAATGCTGACAGTCTGGTGATGAAAATTGAAAAAACCAATAATCGCCTGTTGTTGATTGTTGCACTGATTATTCTTGCCACGGTGGTGCTGGCCCTGAACCTGGTCAAGTATTCGGTATTGAAACCATTGCGCGATCTCAGTTACCAGTTAATGGATGAGTGGAGCGGTCGCAAGGGTGAATCCGGTGGGTCATCTGCGCCGGAGAAGGATGTGCCAGTGACCTTTCATGCGCTGGGCGAGTTGTATGAAACGCTGCATGATATGGCGATTCGTGACCCCCTGACCGGTATTTATAATCGTGCACTCATGGAGGATCGGCTGAAGCAGTTGATTGCCGAGCATCGCAGGTCGCCGGGTTATGCGGCGGTGTTGCTGATTGACATGGTGCGTTTCAAGTATGTCAATGACCTGATGGGGCATCACACCGGCGACTTGTTGCTGAAAGATGTTGTAGCCCGGATAGCAGACGAGTTGCGCAAATCAGACACCCTGGCAAGACTGGGTGGAGACGAGTTCGTCGTCATTCTTCCGGATACGGATACCGGGCAGGCGCAACAGGTTGCACAAAAAATAATCCAGTCAATGGATAGTGAATTCGAGGTGGAAGGTCACAAACTGTCTGCGTCGGTCTCGATTGGTATTGCACTGATGCCGGAGCACGGTGATGACGTCGACGTTTTGTTACGTAATGCCGACCATGCAATGTATTCGGCCAAGGAGAACAGGCGGGGGTATGCAATTTATGACCCGTCAAAAACCGATGATATTGCCATCGCAAGAATGAGTCTGGATGGTGTACTTAACGAGGATATAGCGCAGAACGACCTGTTTCTTGTCTATCAGCCGGTCATAGATTTAAAGACCGACCAGGTCAGTTATATCGAAACGCTGATACGCTGGCGGCAGCCAGATGGAAAAATTCTCATGCCCGAGTCTTTTATTCGCGTTGCAGAGCAAAGCGGACTGATCAGGCAGTTGTCAGAATGGGTTATTGTTACCGCCTGCCGGGAGTTGTCGATATTACGGCAGGACAACCCCGGGTTATGTTCAGGTATAAATCTTTCCATGCACGATTTGCATGATTTTAACCTGATCAAAAAGATTCGTAACACGCTGGAAAAATGTCAGCTGGGGCCCGAGGCACTGTTGCTGGAGATTACCGAGACCGGGGTCATGCTGGATCCTGACCAGGTCGTCAAGACACTTGATAAGCTGGCCGCCATAGGCGTGAGGCTATCGATTGATGATTTTGGCACCGGACATTCTTCCTTGCTTCATCTCAGGCGCTTGCCTGTGCACACGCTTAAAGTGGATAAATCCTTTGTCATTGGTATGGATAGTGACGAGGAGAACGCCTCGATTGTACGCGCAACCATTGATCTCGCGCACAGCCTTGGCCTGTCGGTGACTGCAGAAGGGGTTGAATCAGCTGTGGTCCTCGAAATATTGAAAGGGATGGGCTGTGACTTCTGTCAGGGGTATTATGTCGGCAGGCCGATTACGATGCATGAGATGCAGGCGTGGTTGTCCGCCCGCCGCGATTCGTCGTGATGGTTCGTCACGAAAGGAATGATTGTATGAAGAAAATTATTTTGATAGCGCTCATGATGTTGCTGAATGCCTGTTCCGGTGGTGGAGATTCAACGGCTGGCACCGCAGATGGCGAACATGTGTGGTCCGAGCAGGTTAATACGATAGACAAGGCTAAAGGCGTCGAGGGCATTCTGGGAGAGGCCGGCGTTCGGCAGCGCGAGGGAATTGACCAACAGACACAGTAGCTCCGGCAATGATGCAATAAGGGAAATACCGTGATCAAGCATGTGCGGTAAGCAGGTATGACAAGGATAATGACAATAACAAGCGGTCTGGCACAGGTGGGCAAGACTCACCTGGCGATTAATCTCGCGCTGGAACTGGTGCGGCGGGGTCGTTTTGCAGCTGTGTTTAATGATGCGGGTCAGGGAGCTGACGTCGGTGCCTTGCTTGAGTTGCAGCCGTTGGCGGAGTCACAGCAGGAAGACGATGACGGCCGCGGTGTCATACGACAGGGTTACCAGGGCATTGATGTACTGGGTTGCGAGATGCCCCTCAGGGAATGGGCGGAATGCGACGCTACGCAGCGGTCGCGTTGCATCGGCAGTATCGATGTGCAGGACGGTTACGATGATTTCCTGATTGATACCTCCGGCATGGATGCACGTTCCCAGCTTGCCTGTTGCCAGGCGGCGGCTATCGTCATTTTGATTGTGACGCCGGAAGCCTGCTCGCAGGCCGAGGCCTTTGCCCTGTTGCAGGTACTCCATCTGAATGGCTTTTCCGGCGAGTTGTGCTTGCTTGTGAATAAGTCTCAATATGCTGTAGATTCCAGGGAAATATATGATGATTTCTCAACGCGGGTAAAGCACAATCTTGGCCTTGAGTTGTCGTTTCTGGGTAGTGTGCCGGAAGACAGGTATGTGTTGCTGGCGCAGCGTAGCCGACAGGCTTTCACTTCGCTGTTTCCGGAGTCCGAGGCCACTGGCGGTGTTGTTGTTATCGTCGATGGGCTGGATGACATGGCGTCGCGTGTGGCCGCTCAGCAAACATTGCCGGTTTTTCTGGATAAGTTGCTTGAGGCGATGCAGGCGCCGGCCTGTCTGCCCGGCGGTACGTTACTGGAAGATGAGCGAACCCCTGTAGCGTGTTCGGACCCGTCGCCATCCCCGGTTGCTGGCAGGGAACAGGGTGGGGATTTAAGCCTGCTGCAGTATGCGGGTGATATGCCCGGGCTCTGGCGTTTCCTGGAGTTGTTGCCGCGTGCCATGCAGTCACTCGGAAAGGATCTGGACGAACTGCTCACAAAGAATGGAGATGACGGCGGACAGCTGTCCGCTGCCGACTGCTCGGAATGGCAGCAGGGAGCAGTTTTAGCCTTGCTTGCAGACTTGCTCGGAAAGTTCAGGGATGCCGCACCGGAGCTGTCTGTTGAACTCGATGTTACTGACACCTTTGTAACCGGGCAGCAGCCGTGCTGGTTGCAGTCGGGGCGTTATTTGAAATTTGTGTTCAAGTTGCCGCAGGGCCCGCTGCCCGTTGCAGTTACAGCGCTATTGGCGAGAGTGCCGAATCTGAATACGCGCACTACCGCGGCGGGAGAGGAAGTGTGCGAGATGTTGGCGCCGGCACACAACAGCTGTCTAACTGTCAGCAGTTCCGGGCAGGCAGCTCCGTGCATTCAGGTCTGGTTGCCGGTTGTCAGGAGTGATGCGCTGACCAGCGAGGCCGGGAGGCAGGGGAAACGGGCGGCTGAAACACCCGGCAAGGGTTTGCACTGATCTCTGAATGCTTGCCGGCCGGCATGTTTCTGCCGACCGGCAAGACAATTATGCCTACTTCATCTCGATGTTTGCGGCACTGCGCATTGTTTCAACATGCTGCTGCAATTTCTGGTTTACAAGCATCATTTTTATACGATCTTTTACGTCATCAAAAGGTACCGGTGTACTTTCCCG
>DAOVVG010000041.1 GCA_030632175.1 Gammaproteobacteria bacterium | reverse complement strand
CCGGTATCAAGCTGCTGAATCAACAACAGGGCCTGGCGTGAAACGCTTGCGTGTTGCAGAAAACCGTCGGCATGTGCGGCCGCCAGTGACTGCATGCCAGACAGAAACTCATGCCATGATAACAACGCATCCGGCGTTGACCTGGCCAGTACCTGCCAGGGTAGACAGACTGCACCGACAGAGGCCAGCAGCAGTTCACGGCGGCTGATCAAATCAGGCACCCTCCGGCGCCGGCTCACCCGGACCTGCTGAACCTGCATCTTGTTCACGATGCCGCTCACCCTTGTCACCAGCTTTCTTCGGGAGCCGCTCAAAATATTTGACAGTCAGATCATCATTGGCATGTGTCATCAGGTCACGGAATGAAAAACCGGTCAGACGCATACCGCGCTTGATACTCCAGAACAGCAGCCACGCTACAAGCACACCATAGGCCAGACCGACAAGCGCCTGAACAACCGGGTCATGTCCGAACATATCGGGCACATGCTTGACCTTGCTGATAGTGGTTTCTCGTGCGAGGTCTTCCCAGTAATCGACATACAACGTGTATGGCAGATACCCGAGCAGGAATCCCGGAAAGGCTGCAACGGCCGTCATGTATCCCAGCCCCAGCCGCATGTAGGTACGAATCTCGCAACCGATCATCGCCACCGAACCAAAGCCCTGACAGGCCGCACCGAGCAACAATACCCAGCTGGGGTTCATACCGAGTGGCAGCTTGATATCAAAAAATTGCCAGCCGATCATGATGGCGCCCCACAGCAACAGGATTTCGATAAAGATCGCCGTAAACGGTGACATGGAACGAAACATGACGCGGGTAGAACCCGGTATCAGCCATTTTTTCTCGAAGAAGTTTTCCTGGTGCTCCAGCCCCATGGAAATCTCGGGCGTCATGAAGGCACATTCGGTACCAAAACCTGTCTTGGCCATGCCGATACCAGCGATCATCCCGATCAGCAACAGCCAAATAGCCAACCCCCAACCTATGGAGCTGATCGCATAGTTCCAGCCAAACAGCCCGTCTTCCGTCCCGTATATAAATGAGCCGGCAATGGCGTTCATAAAGAATGCAAACATCAACACCAGCACTGAGACCCGCAGCCAGTCTCGCCGCGGGTTATAATTGCGGCTGGCCTCGCAAGCCAGGCCGTCCAGCGACATCTTGCCGCCTGATTGACAGCCATACTCGGAAGTCGCCCTGTTCTCCTGTCCCTTGAAGACATAGCCGATGCGCATTTTGCTCATCAGGTAGAAAGTCAGGAAGCCAGCCGGAAGAATCGTTGTCAGATACAACAACGAGGCCGTGGACATCGACGGCAGGCCACCGAGAAAATGATGTGTGGTACAGCCGTGAGCAAGGCGTGTGCCAAAGCTGAAAACGAATCCACCGACAAACGACAGCAGCAGTTCCCTTGCCGGGTACTTGATCCAGCCACGTGATTCCCGTTCCGCGCGCGCTACCAGCCAGGCGCCGACGACCACGCCAATAATGATCCAGTGCACATTCGGATCATAGGCGCGGGACCACCAGTCAATACCCGGCGCAACTGTCTGCTCAAAGGCGGCTGTCATTTCCACCAGTCCGGTGGTCAGTCCAATGGGCTTACCGAGAACAATGTAGTTCATGATCTCGGCCACACCAACAAAAATGCCGCTGATCCAGAATGGCCACTGCTTGCGAAGACTCAGCATGAAAACACCCCGTTATCCCTGGCAACGGTTTCAGCAACCACCTTCTTCAGATATGCGAACGACAATCTTTTCGAATTTCCGCCAGGCGTCCGTATTTTCGACATCTTTCTTTATTGCGTTGCGATAGGCTTCCAGCGCCAGTGATAACTTGCGCTTCTTTGTTAACTTATCACCCTTGGTCATGCAGTCCTCAACAGACTCGCAATCCACCTTAAACTCCATGGCAGCGGCCGGTAACGGCCCGGTGATGGCAAAAACAAACAGGGAAAACAGGGTCATCAGACGTACCATCGACATGGTCGGCTCCTCTCGTGGCTTATATTCCTTATTCACCGCCATGGCCGCGGTGAAATAATCAGGAATCGGAGTTGAACATATCGGAAAACGGCATAAATTGATTCAGGTCAACAAATCTGTTGATCCTGAAAAATAGTCACCCCTGATCGGGCAGATACTGGAGGGGGGGCGCCGCACTGCATCTCTACAAGCGGCAAAATGCAGACGGTAGTGCCTGTGAAGCTAGGAGGTCAGCAGGTACAACAGAAAAATATTTAACACCAATAGAAACGCTGCAATACCCTTCCAGACCAGCAGCGGGTTACGTTCAATCAGTGGCTCGGCATGCCGGGATTCAAAGGCAGGATTCGGGTGTGCCAGGTCGTGGGTAAACTCTGACAGCAAGGTATAACGGCGGGCACGCTCAATTGACACCGCCTTCTCAAGGGCCTTGTCAATCCAGGTCGGGATATCCGCATTAATGCGCGCCGCAGTCTCGTAGCGCGCGCGTTTCAGCCTGCGCAGGGTCAACTCCTTCTTTCCGTAGGGTAGTTCACCGGTCAGCATTTCATAGGTAATCACACCCAGCGAATATATATCCGATGCGTTATTGCCGGAATAACCCTGCAGATATTCAGGTGCCGTGTAGTTGAGCGTCCCCAGCATATTTTGCCGATCCAGCGGCGTGGTAATTTCTTCTATGCCGGCAATCTTGGTGGAGCCAAAATCAATAATCTTCACTGTGCCGTGTTCATCGATCATGATGTTCTCGGGCTTCAGGTCCTGATGAATCATCTCCAGGCGGTGAAACGCACGCAAACCGGCTGCAATCTGTTGCACGATATTGCGCACCTCCTCAACCACGGGTTGCGGATTGTCGTGCATCCACTGGCGCAACGTCTGACCTTCAATATACTCGGTGACGTAGTACAGGCACTGACGCTGCGCATGCGGCTTGAGTATTTTCAGTACATGCTGGTTCTTGATGCGTCGCCCTGCCCACTCCTCGTGCAGGAAACGGTCGATGTACTCCGGATCATCCTCATAATTGACCGATGGTGTCTTCATAATGACCCGGGTGTGTGTTTCCCGGTCCTGCGCCAGATACACCTGGGTGCGCTTGCTGGCATGCAGCTCGCGGATTATTTCATAGCCATCCAGCACCATGCCGGTTTCCAGCGGCGGCGGGAACGGCAGTTCCGAAAATTTCTGGTAGAACTCGTGCGCGTCCCGGTGTGGTAACGCCTCAACTTTAATAATCTCGCACGACACATTGTCATGGCTGCCCTGCTCCAGCGCACTGGCAACAACAGCACGCGCCGTATCATCCAGCTCCTCGCCACTGGCATAAATAAATTCTGCCAGCGCCGTGTCATCGAGATAGTCGTGTATGCCGTCTGTCGTCAACAGGTAGATGTCATCAACTTCTACGGGCAAGGCACGGTAATCAATCTCCATGTGCAGTTCGATGCCCATGGCGCGGCTGAGATAGTTCTTGTCCGCCGAGACGTGCACGCGATGATCATGCGTCAGGCATTCAAGCTTGCCCCGGCGCATCCTGTAAATACGTGTATCGCCAATGTGGAACAGGTGTGCAGTCGCCGACTTGATGATGAGCACACTGAGCGTGGTCACCATCGCACTGGTGGATTCGTAATGATGGTGGCCTTGCGCATACAACCAGCGATTCAGTGCCGAGAGTATTTTTTCACCCGCCGTCTCCGTACTCCAGGACTCCGGCGTGGTGAAGTAATCGGTGAGAAAACCACGCACACAGGCCTCGGCAGCTTCTTTCCCCGCCTCGCTGCCACTCATGCCGTCAGCAATGACAGCAGCTATTCCCTTGGTATTGAGTAAAGAGGAATCGGGCACACGAATCCCGCAGGCATCGTCATTGCTCTGCTTGATGCCGGCTTCACTGTGCTGGCCGGAGGTGATTTTCAGGGTGGAGGACATAACACGTAATATAACCCGGAGAAGAACAAATATCGCGGACAAGGTCCGCTCCTACAAGTACGCATGTTTTTGTAGGAGCGGACCTTGTCCGCGATAAACGCATAAATCACCCCAACACCCGCGGGAGCGGATCTCGTCCGCGATAAACCAACAAATCACCCCGACACCTGCAGGAGCGGATCTCGTCCGCGATAAGCTAACAAATCACCCCGGCACTTGTAGGAGCGGACCTCGTCCGCGATTCATCACGTCACCTCGATCATCTGCACCGTGCCATCAGGCAGTATTTCCGCCATGTGCCCTTCCGGTTCATCAAGGAATACAGCAACAACCAGTAACGTCATCAATGCAGCAGCTGCAATAACCAGAAAGAACGTCATTGGCGACACAAACGAGAGCACCGTCAGAAACATCACGCCACCGACATTTCCGTAAGCACCTGCCATACCGGCAATCTGTCCGGTCAATCGGCGTTTGACGAGAGGCACAACCGCAAAAACAGCACCGGTACCGAAGTGTACAAACAGTGCACAAACTATCGTTGCCAGCACGGCCAGGGCAACCGGCCAGCTTGAATCAATCTGGCTCATCAATAGATAGCCAGCAACCAGACCAGCAAGCACGACTACCAGCGTTTTCTTCCGCCCCAGAATATCACTCAACCAGCCTCCACCGGGGCGTGCCACTACACACATGGTTCCAAAAAACGACCCGAGAAGGCCTGCCGTCACGATGGAAAGATCGAATGTGTCCATAAAAAACAATGGCAGCATGGAAACCACGGCCAATTCTGAACCGAATGTCACCATGTATGCCAGATCAAGCACTGCGACCTGCTTGAAAGAATAGCGATCTATCCTGGGTACTTCAGTGTGAAATACATGTTTATTGATCTGATAAATGCGCACAGTCTGGAACAGATAGAGCACAGTTAGCACTGCATAGGCCATATTTACAAAGGCATCGGACAGCATGGCTGTGTTGGCCGGACCCAGCTTCCAGGCCAGTATACCGAGTGCTGCATACATAGGTATGTTCATCACCAGGTACAGGAAAAAATCACCCTTGCTTGTGACCTCCAGAGCACCATTCTTTTTCGGTTTGAAATATGTGGAACCCTTGGGTGTATCGCTGACAGAGAAATAAAATATAGCTGAGTATGCCAGAGCCAGTACACCCGTCGTACCCACGGCATAACGCCAGCCATCGTCTCCGCCAAACAACAGTGCTAGCGTTGGCAAGGTAATCGCGGCAGCCGCGGAACCAAAATTTCCCCAGCCGCCATAAATACCCTCTGCCACACCCAGTTGCCTGGCCGGGAACCATTCACTAATAAGCCGAATACCGATAACAAAGCCTGCGCCCGTAAAACCCAACAGGAAACGCATCAATGCCAATTGTTCATAGGAATCTGCCAGCGCAAAACCAAAACACAGAAAGCTGGAGACAAACAGCAAAACGGAAAACATCCGCTTGGGCCCAATCGCATCTACCAGCATACCCACAATAATGCGTGCAGGAATGGTCAACGCGACATTCAGAATCAGCAACGTCTTGATCTGCTGATCACTCAAGCCAAAAGTTTCTCGTATCGCCGCCAGCAAAGGCGCATGGTTAAACCAGACAAGAAATGTAAGAAAGAAAGCGAACCAGGTGAGGTGCAGGATGCGCGTCCTTCCCGAGAACGACAGCAGGTTGAGTTTTGACTCTGACATTATGACTCCTTTGTACTTGTGCACTTATGTACCCTTTGGGGGCTGCACTCGATCAGTTTCTTTAGTACAAGAGCAAAGAGCGTGCCAGACTGACAAGTGACACTACACAACGTCTGGAGAAGGCCCGGAAACCAGCGTACGAACCTCACTATTTATACCTTATAAACAATTAGTTGAGATCAAATCCAATAGCGCTCACGGATAACCGGCCCGGCCAACAGGGGAATCACGGGGCTACCCGTCGCTGACCCTGTTGTCAGATTGCAGTGCAAAAAAATATCACGCGCACCACACCGGTGCGGAGCAATGAGCATGACCTTCTGAGTGAGTAATTGGCCGTCGCTGATAACGATGCAATTGGCAATTACTGAACCGGGTATCGGGCATAAAAAAGGCCGCTATCACTAGCGGCCTTCATATGGCAGTTACTTTTACCGGAAACATTTTTACCTGATAAACAGCATTTCCTGGTACTTGGGCAAGGGCCACAGCTCATCAGCGACGGCTGCTTCCAGCGCATCCGCATGTGTACGAACTTCCTCCATCAGACTGCGGATGTCATTTGCACAAAACTGCATATGCTCCTCAGTAGAGGAAAAGTCATGTTTCTCCATCGCTATGCCGAGTTTTCCGACCGCTAACATCATGGCATTCGCATCACCGGCAACCGTTTTCGCCATTGAGCTGTCCAGTTCAATCCCCATGTCTGTCATGCTTGTGTTTGTCATTGCAAGATCAGAGAGGTAACGAATGGCGGCAGGGTAAATAACTGTGCTGGCCATATCGACAACCAGCTTCGCTTCAACTTCGATAGACAGAACATATTGTTCTGCATAGACCTCAAAGCGACTTTCCAGTTCGACAGGAGAGAGTACGCCCGTGCTGGCAAAGAGTTCCTTGACAGACGCTTCTCGCAGCGCTGGCAATGCGTCTGCTGTGGTTGGAATGTTCTTTAAACCACGCTCCTCAACCGCCACCTTGTGCCAGTCTGTTGAGTAACCATCGCCACCGAATACGACATTTCCGTGCACATCCATAAGCTCTTTAAGTACAGCGATAACAGCAACTGTCTGATCGCTGTCTTTTGCCAGTGCCGCTTCCAGTTTTTCGGCAATCCAGTTAAGGGAATCAGCCAACATGGTATTCATTGCCACCAACGGGCCTGAAACAGACTGTCCCGAGCCTACGGCACGGAACTCAAAGCGATTACCTGTAAATGCGAAAGGAGACGTGCGGTTACGGTCGCCAGGATCACGTTCAAAGTGAAGAATCTGGTCAAGCCCGAGGTTCATAACCCCGCCGCCCTCACTTTTAATGAGCTTTCCTGCCTTGATGTCCTGAAAGACTTTTTCCAGCTGGTCTCCCAGATAGACTGACAGGATAGCCGGAGGCGCTTCGTTGGCGCCCAGGCGGTGATCATTTCCTGCCGACGCAATCACAGCACGCAGCAATGGGCCGAACTTATGCACACCGCGAATGACCGCACCACAGAACAACAGGAAGTTCAGGTTGTCATGCGGCGTGCTGCCCGGGTCAAGCAGGTTACCCTGGGTAGAGTTACCTACTGACCAGTTTACGTGCTTGCCGGAGCCATTGATGCCCGCAAAGGGTTTCTCATGCAGCAGGCAGAGAAAGCCGTGCTTCTTTGCCGTGCTTTTCATCAACGTCATCATTAATTGCTGGTGGTCTGCAGCGACGTTGGCCGCTTCGAAGTAAGGGGCAATTTCAAACTGTCCCGGCGCCACTTCGTTGTGGTGAGTCTTGGCAGGAATACCCAGCTTGTATAATTGATCTTCAAAATCCTGCATGAATACCTGAACGCGTGCCGGGATAGCTCCGAAATAATGGTCATCAAACTCCTGACCTTTTGCAGGTGCAGCACCAAACAGGGTACGTCCGGCCAGCAACAGATCAGGACGGTTATTGGCAAAATTACTGTCGACCAGAAAATACTCCTGCTCCGCCCCGCAACTGGAATTCAAAGGCGCAATATCCGTTTCACCCATCAGGGATAGCACTTTATGTGCAGCCTTGTTCATGGCATCGTTGGAGCGTAACAACGGAATCTTTTTATCCAGCGCCTCGCCCGTCCATGACATAAAGACACTGGGAATCATCAGTGTCGCACCGTTATCTGTTTGCATGATGTAGGCAGAACTGGTTGGATCCCATGCGGTATAACCACGCGCAGCGTTAGTCATACGGATACTGCCATTCGGAAATGATGAACCGTCGGGTTCACCCTTGATCAACAGACTGCCGGTGAACTCGGTAATCGCGTTGCCATCAGAGTTGGTGATAATAAAACCATCGTGTTTTTCAGCCGTGATGTTGGTCATCGGGTAGAAAATATGCGAGAAAAACTTCACGCCTTTTGATACCGCCCATTCTTTCATCGCAGCTGCAATGATGTCAGCGGTCGCTGCATCCAGCGGCGCACCCGTTTGTACCGTTTTCTTTACGGCCTTGAAGGCGTTCTTGGAAAGCGCCTCTTCCATTTTTGCCAGATTAAAAACATCACATGCCCAGATCTTTTCCAGTGACCTGGGTTTTTTTACATAAACCGGTTCACGGTTTGTTATTTGATAAATCGCCTGAAGGCGAGATTCATTTCCACTCATTTCCATTTCCTCATGGTTGATATGCTTAAAAAGCTGCCATTGCCGCGCTCGTTTTGCACAAACAGGCGCTGCGATTAAAGGGTTTTCTGTGTACAGGGTGACTCGGGGCCAGGCAACGCATGGCAGGAGGTCATTCTTCCGATCGACTCATCGGCTCACGGCACTTCAGTGCCAATAGAAAAGTCATCCATCAAGGCTATTGCTATACCATTGCTACACCTTTGCTATATAAAAGAGCAATAAACGTGCCATGCAAAATCAGGCCCTGCCAGACCGGAGAATCGCCAAAAATCAGTGTTTCTTTTGTAATGACTGGTTTATTGGGCAATGCTCATGCACCAAAAAATGCGCGCAACGCACAATAATAGTGCATTTATTGCCCCTGCGACGAATACCAGACCGGCTATTGTCGTTTGGAACGACCGGATGCTCAAGTCCAGGGAATGAACCTCAGCACGTCACCACCCATAAACAATCGGCATATAAAGGTGCAAGCATCACAATGATTGCGCCATTGTAGTGCGCACGGAATGGCAGTCGACCCGGCGGCCATCCGGGTCTGCATCCGACCAACCTTTTTAAATCAGCAAGTTATAGAGGATTGACACGCTTCTTTCGTGTGCTGGTACAGACTTTGCAATAGAGAAGTCAGAATTTTATAAACACACGGGTTTCCTCATGAAAGAAAAACTGGTTCTGATTGGCAACGGCATGGCCGGGGTACGCACCCTGGAAGAACTGCTGAAGATTGCACCGGAAAAATATGACATCACGGTATTCGGCGCCGAACCCTACGGTAACTACAACCGCATTATGCTGTCGCCGGTACTGGCCGGTGAGAAAACGGTCGATGACATCATGCTCAATGACGAGCAGTGGTACATCGACAATGACATCAGCCTTTATAAAGGCAAGTCGGTCACCGAAATCGATCGCGTCAACAAAAAGGTCGTCGCCGAGGACGGCACCACTGCCGACTACGACCGGCTGTTGCTGGCCACCGGTTCTAACCCGTTCATGATCCCGGTGCCCGGCAAGGACAAGGATGGCGTGATTGCCTTCCGCGACATTTATGATGTCGACACCATGTTGCAGGCATCGAAAGATTACAAAAAGGCCGTCGTCATTGGCGGTGGCCTGCTGGGACTGGAGGCCGCCAACGGTCTGATGAAACAGGGCATGGACGTCACCGTCGTGCATCTGCTGGACTCACTCATGGAACGCCAGCTGGACAAGCCAGCCTCGTCATTACTGAAAGCCTCGCTGGAAGAGCGCGGCATGAAGTTTCTGATGGAGGCAGCCACCGAGGAAATCATCGGTAATGGCCGCGTACAGGGCGTACGTTTCAAGGATGGTACTGAAGTTGAAGCCGACCTTGTTGTCATGGGTGTCGGCATCGTGCCGAACACCGGGCTGGCAAAGGCCACCGGCCTGCATTGCGAGCGCGGCGTCGTCGTCAATGACGTCATGCAGACCTTTGATCCGGCCATCTACGCCGTCGGGGAGTGCGCACAGCACCGCGGCATCGCCTACGGGCTGGTCGCGCCGCTGTTCGAACAGGGCAAGGTCGCCGCCAACCAGCTCGCCGGCCTCGGTTATGCCTATTACCAGGGCTCGGTTACCTCTACCAAACTCAAGGTCACCGGCATCGATCTGTTCTCGGCCGGTGACTTCAACGAAGAACAAGGCGATGAAGTCATCAGCCTGCAGGATCAGGCCGCCGGCACCTACAAAAAGCTCGTTCTCAAGGATGACCGCATCAAGGGTGCGGTGCTCTATGGCGACACCATCGACGGTACCTGGTACTTCCAGCTGATGCGCGAAGAAACCAGCATTGCCGACTTTCGCAAGACCATTCTGTTCGGTCAGCACGACCTTGGCGATGCCGGTCACGGCGATGAAACGCGCGTCATGGCGCTGTCTGATGATGCCGAGATCTGTGGCTGTAACGGCGTGTGCAAGGGCGACATCGTCAATGCAATTTCCAAACACGGCCTGTTTACGCTGGAGGACGTACGTGCGCGTACCAAGGCATCGAGCTCCTGCGGTTCCTGTACCGGCCTGGTGGAAGCACTGCTGGCCAGTACCGTGGGCGAAGGCTACGACGCCTCACCGAACAAACAGGCGATGTGCAAATGCACCGAATACAGTCATGATGAAGTGATTGCCGCCATCAAACAAAATGAACTGAAGAGCATACCGGCAGTTCGGGAATTCCTCGAATGGAAAACCCCTGACGGCTGTGCCGCCTGCCGGCCGGCACTCAACTATTACCTGCTGGCCCGCTGGCCGGAGGAATACCAGGATGATGCACAGTCACGCTTCATCAACGAACGGGCCCATGGCAATATTCAGAAAGACGGCACCTATTCTGTCGTGCCGCGCATGTTCGGTGGCCTGGTGAAACCGAATGAGTTGCGCGCAATTGCTGATGTCTGCGACAAGTACGACGTGCCGGAAATGAAAGTCACCGGCGGGCAGCGTATTGACCTGTTCGGCGTAAAGAAAGAGGACCTGCCACCCATGTGGAAGGACCTTACCGATGCCGGTTTTGTTTCAGGACATGCCTATGGCAAGGCCATGCGCACCGTCAAGACCTGTGCCGGCAAGACCTGGTGCCGGTTTGGCACCCAGAATTCGACCGGTCTCGGCGTACAGCTTGAGGAACTCACCTGGGGATCCTGGATGCCGCACAAGTTCAAACTGGCCGTTTCCGGCTGTCCACGCAACTGTGCCGAGGCAACCATCAAGGACTTCGGCGTTGTATGCGTCGATTCCGGTTATGAATTGCATGTCGGCGGTAACGGCGGCATCAAGGTGCGCGTCACCGACCTGCTGACCAAGGTCGATACCGAAGAGGAAGTACTGGAATACTGTGGCGCCTTCACCCAGATGTACCGTGAAGAGGCCCACTACCTGGAACGCACGGCACCGTGGGTTGAACGCGTCGGCCTGACCAGCATCAAGAAACGTCTGCTTGATGATGAAACAGAACGCAAGGCGTTGTACGAACGTTTCATAATTGGCCAGAAGGTGTCGCAGGTCGATCCATGGAAAGCACGCGCCGAAGGTGAAGCGGCACATGAATTTACACCGTTAAAAATCGCCTGAACAGGAAACAACAACCTGTAGGAGCGGACCGTGTCCGCGATATTTTTAAATCGAATCGCGGACACGGTCCGCTCCTACAACAAACTTTATAACCGAGTGACATCATGACCAACTGGACTGAAATCGCAAAACTGGAAGACATCCCGAAACTGGGTTCCCGGGTACTGAAGACCGACACCGTAAACATTGCCCTGTTTCGCACCTCAACCGACGAGGTATTCGCCATTAAGGATGCCTGCCCGCACAAGCAGGGCCCGCTGTCGCAGGGAATCGTTCACGGCACCTCGGTCACCTGTCCACTGCATAACTGGAAGATCGATCTTGCCAGTGGCGAGGCACTGGGTCCGGATGAAGGCTGCACCAATACCTACGACGTGAAAATTGAAAACGGGACAGTCTATCTGGCACTCCCTGCCAAAGAAGCAGCTGCCTGATAACAACACTGGAGTATCAACATGCAAGTCAAGGACATCATGAGCCGGTCAATCAAGACTGTCAGTTCCTCAACGCAGCTGAACGAAGTTGTTTCATTAATGTGTCTGTACCGCTACAGCGGACTACCGGTGGTCGACGATGGCAAACTGGTGGGCATTATTTCCGAGAAGGACGTGCTGCACCGCCTGCTGCCGAACGTTGATGAACTGATGAGCAATATGTCAACCATTGATTTTGATTCACTAATCAAGGACTACAGTAATGTCATCAATCTAAAGGTTACCGACCTGATGACAACCGGCGTGGCCAGCGTCACACCAGACATGCATATTCTGAAGGCCGCCGCCATTATGGCCGGCAAACGTTTTCGCCGCATACCGGTCACTGAAGGCGACAAGCTCGTAGGCATGTTGAGCCTGGGCGATGTGCACAAGGCAATCTTCCATAAAAGCATTTCATCGAACCTGTCGGCAGCATAGACATAACGAACCAATATTCCCCGGATTCCGGCCTGCGGCCTCCATCCGGGCTACAAAATAACCTGTAGGAGCGGATCTCGTCCGCGAATTGTTTTAAAAAAATCGCGGACGAGATCCGCTCCTACAGGAAACCAACGGAATCTTAAAATGCTTTTCGGACGTAACAAAAAGAACCCTATCAAGATCGCCGACAAAGGCGTCAGGGAATGGCGCTATGCAACTTGCGGTTACTGCTCAACCGGCTGCTCCATTGAAGTTGGCCTGAACGCCGACAATGAACCGGTCGCCTCGCGTGGCGTGGCCGATGCCGACGTCAACCGCGGCAAGCTCTGCATCAAGGGCATGTTTGAGCACGAACTGTTCCGAAAAACGGCCGGCCGTGGTGACAAGCCGCTGATTCGCGAAAATCGCTGGGATGAATTCCGCGAGACCACATGGAATGAAGCGCTGGACAAGACCACCGACGAGATCAAGCGCATCCAGCAGACACACGGACGCGATGCGTTTTCTATCGTTTCCACCGGCCAGATCATGACCGAGGAATTCTATACCCTCGGCAAGCTGGCACGCGGCGTGGTCGGCACCAACAACTACGACGGCAACACCACGCTGTGCATGTCGTCTGCGGTCTCCGGCTACAAGCGCTCCTTCGGCTCCGATGGCCCACCCGGCTGCTACGATGACTTCGAGCATACCGATTGCCTGCTGGCCTTCGGCTCCAACCTGCCGGAACAGCACCCGATTATCTACTGGCGTCTGCAAGAGGTCCGTGAAAAGCGTAAATTCCCGATCATCGTGGTGGACCCGCGTGTCACCATGTTTGCACAGAACGCCGACATCCACCTGCCGATTGCGCCGGGTACTGACCTGGTATTGCTGAATGCACTGGCACATGTGATCCTCGAAGAAGGCCTGGAAGACCCGGCTTATATTGAAGCGCACACTGACGGCTTTGAAGGCTTCGCAAAACTGGTCGAACAATACGACCCGGTGTCGGCATCGAAGATCTGCGGTATTGATGAAGACACCATCCGCAATGTCGCCCGTGTCTATGGCAAGGCCGGCGCTGCCATGTCCATCTGGACCATGGGTATTAACCAGAGCACACACGGCTCAGACGGCGTGGTCGCGATTAACAACCTCAACCTGATTACTGGCAACATCGGCAAACCCGGCGGTTCTTCACTGTCGATCACCGGGCAGTGTAATGCCATGGGCACCCGTGAATGGTCCTCCTGCTCTGGCCTGCCGGGCTACCGGGCACTGGAGAATGATCAGGACCGCAAGGACATTGCCGGGTTCTGGGGCATTGATGAAGCCTTCTTCCCGGAAAAGCGCGGCCTGTTCATGACCGACATTCTGCCCGCCATTGAATCCGGACAGATCAAGGGATTGTGGCTGATTGCCACCAACCCGATGACCTCCATGGCCAATACGCCACGCATCCGCAAAACTCTGGAGAAACTGGAATTCCTGGTGGTGCAGGATGCCTATGCCGACGTTGAAACCAATGAATACAGCCATGTCTATTTTCCGGCTGCCGTGTGGGCGGAAAAGGAAGGCTGTTTCACCAACACCGAACGCCGCGTCAACCTGACCCGCAATGTCGTAGAACCCCATGCGAATTCAAAAACAGACCTGTGGATTTTTAATCAGCTGGCCAAACGTTTTGAGCAGGGACGCAAAGTATATTTTCCGGACAACGCCGAAGCGGTTTTCAACGAAATGCGAGAACTCTCAAAAGACCGCATGCTGGACTATTCAGGTATGAGCT
>DAOVVG010000245.1 GCA_030632175.1 Gammaproteobacteria bacterium | reverse complement strand
GGTCTACAATGGCGCAGAAAATATCATCTTTGATGCGCAGCCGGAGCAACGGCCAGTGCGTGCAAGGTAGCTATACTGTAGGAGCGGACCTTGTCCGCGATTGTTTTTTTATACACCGCAATCGCGGACAAGGTCCGCTCCTACAGTATAGCTACCTTGCACGCACTGGCCGTTGCTCCGGCTGCGCATCAAAGATGATATTTTCTGCGCCGTTGTAGACCAGAAAGTGTTTGCCTTTGGCGCGGGCAATCATGGTCATGCCGAGCTCCTGTGCGAGTTCCAGCCCCATATGCGTCACGCCGGAGCGTGACAGCAGCACGGCGATGCCCATATGAGCCGTCTTCATGACGATCTCCGAGGTGAGGCGACCGGTGGTGTAGAAAATCTTGTTATCACCACTGATGTCGTCGAGCCACATATACCCGGATATGGCATCGGCCGCATTGTGACGGCCGACATCCTCGGTGTACATCAGACTGTCTGTGCCCTCGCACAGGGCGCAGCCATGCACCGCACCGGAGCGCCGGTAGATCTTGTTGCGGTCGGAAATGTTGTCGAGCAGCGCGTAAATTACCGACTGGCGTATTTTTATATCAGGTAAACGCAGGGTATAGAGGTTATCCAGTGTGCAGCTGAATACCGTGCCCTGTCCGCAACCGGTGGTTACCGTGCGTTTCTTCAGCTTCTCATCCCAGCCTTCGATACTGTCCCAGGTAATGACGTGTGCAGATTCCGTACTGTGGTCGACACTGATGGATTTGATTTGTTCAAGGCGCTCAACAAAGCACTGGTTGCGCAAATAACCAAGCACCAGTGCTTCAGGGTGTGCACCGATGGTCATCAGGGTGACGATCTCGCGTCCATCGACGTACAGTGTGAGCGGTGATTCGCCCGGTACCTCGAGCTGGCGGGGTGTGTTGTATTCATCAACGGCCGTAACCGGATGTGTCGGTGACAAGCCTGCGTTGGTGATCTCCGGTCGATATCTGGTGTTCGACATGTCTGCTTCCGTTGTACCTCTGTCGTTCATGCCTATACTATGAGTATTCATCAGCGAAGACCACTGCGTTACTACAAGGGTTTCACTATGCCTGATTCACTCGCCGCAACATCGCCACGCAGCTACCCGGTTGCTGTGCTGGTGGAGTACCAGGTTGTGCATGACAATCGCTGGATAGACGGGCGCTGGATTGTCACGGGTGTGGTGGCCGGTGAGCAGCTCGCCGAAGCAGGCATGCATTGCAAGCTGGTGCACTCAGGCGAAGCGGGAAAACAGTATCTGTATACCGGTTTAAGTATTGAGCTGCACAAGGATGATGCGGAAAGCTTTTACTGCAACCTGATGAGCGATAACCCCAGCGTTTTTGTTATCTGTGATGAAGAACAGGACGAACCCCTGCAACCGTCCATTGTCACCCTGAGTTATGCTGAAGCCACCACCTACATGGAGACCGACCAGCGAGTAGAGCGTGTTGAAATGCCGGCAGAGCTGTACCGATGGCTGGAGCAATATGTGCTGGCGAACTATGTGCCGGAGAAAAAGAAGAAACGCAAACGGACTGACTGGAAGGAAACTGACCGTGGGCGACACTAAGGGTAGTGATGCCGGGGATAACGGCGCCGCCGGCAAGCCCGGTGATAAGCCCGGTGATAAGCCAGGTGACAAGCCAGACAGCTATTTTCTGCAACGCTGGTCACAGCGAAAAACGGCTTCCCGCAAGGGTGAGACCGAACTCGATCCCCTGTCGGCATCGACGCCTGCCGATCGGCCAATTGAAGAGACAGCAACAGCCGCTGAGGCTGATCCGCGATCGGAATTGACGGATGCCGATATGCCGCCAATCGAGTCGCTCGACAAGGATAGCGACTTTTCGGTGTTTATGTCGCCGAAGGTGAGTGATCAGCTCCGTACGCAGGCCTTGCGCAAGCTGTTCCATTTACCTGCCTTTAACATTACCGATGGCCTGAATGATTATGACGAGGATTACACGCAGTTTGCAGGTCTGGGTGGGGTGGTGACGCATGAAATGAAACGCCTGTTAAAGCGCGAGCTGGAAGCAAAGGCCGCGTCCGGTGAAGCGGTGCAGCCCGTTGCACAGGAGGAAGCGCCGCTGTCTAAAGATGATGTTGCAGAAAATGATGCAGGCATGGATGATGATGCCGGGGAGTCGGTATAAAAGAATTGTGCCCCGGGTCGTTTTTGCAGGTGCATCTAATTGGTGTAGCCGTAGGATGGGTAAAGGAACGCAGTGACGTACCCATCAAGCACAGTGCTCCACCCTGATGGGTACGCTACGCTTTACCCATCCTACTGATGGGTACTGTTACAGAAAATGATGCAGGTAGGGATGATGATGCCGGGGAGCCGGTAAAAAAAGAATCGTGCCCCGGGTCGTTTTTGCAGGTGTATCTAATTGGTGTAGGAGCGCATCTTGTGCGCGATCACTGCAGAATCAACGCAGTCGCGGACAAGGTCCGCTCCTACGTGTTATTGGGCGAATTATAAAAGGGATAATGCGATTTGCTGAAGCTAGCCACAAATACACCCAACGGTCAGGCACGCACCGCCGCACTTGCTGTTGCCGCCGCTGTCGAAATGGTCCCCACTGGTATTGTGCCGTATGCCTCGGCAGGCACCCTGCTGATTGTTGGCGAAGCAGCGCCGGCGCTGGCAGCCGCGGAATACTGCCAGCAACAGGAAAACATCAGTTGTACGGTTGTTGTTGCCGGACCTGAGAATGCTGCGGTCGGCAGGCGCGAGCAGGGTGACATAATGGTGTTGACCGCAACGGTCTCTGCACTGGCCGGTTACCTGGGTGCCTTTCAGTTAACGCTGGCCGGCGCAGGCAGCGATGCGCTCCTCGACGAGATCACACAGGGTCGCCAGGTATTTGATCTGGTTCTGGATTTAACGACCCCCGCCTTTATCAGCAGTGAACTGCCGCCACCCGGATATTTTGCACCCGGTGACGATGCCGCTGCACGGCAGCAGGCACTGGAAGAAATCCCCGCACTGGTTGGCGAGTTTGAGAAACCGCAGTTTTTTAACTACAACGCCAGCATTTGTGCGCATGGCAGAAGCGGCATGACCGCCTGTAGCCGTTGCCTCAATGCCTGCCCGACCGATGCAATCTCATCACTGGGTAATACCATCGAGATTAACCCCGGCCTGTGTCAGGGTGCGGGTAGTTGTGCGACGGCCTGCCCGACCGGTGCGATCACCTACAGTTATCCGCGACTGAGTGACAGTCTTGACCGGTTGCGTGCCATGCTGCAGAGCTATCGTGACAAGGGTGGCGCTGACGCAGTGTTGCTGTTCCATGACAGCGAGGCGGGTCGTGATGTGGTCACGGATGTTGCGGCGCAGCTGCCGGAAAATTTCCTGCCGGTTGAGCTTGAAGAGCTGGGCAGCGCCGGCATGGATACCTGGCTGTCTGCGCTCGCCTATGGCGCGGCAGCCGTGGTGTTGCTGGACACACCCGGTTCACCGGCATCCGTTGTGCGTGAGGTCAAGGCGCAGCTGGATGTGGCCCATGCGCTGCTGAACGGCATGGGCTATGACACCGACGTGCTGAGCTTTACTGATCTTCAGGGTTCATATCTTATTGATAATATTAATAATATACCGGTTATCAAGCATCAGGAGCCAGCCGGTTTTGCCGGCCTTGACGAAAAGCGCACAGTTATCCGCCTGGCGGTGGAGCACCTGTTTGCGGCGGCCGCGGCGCAGACACGTCCGCTGGTGACACTGCCGACGGGCGCGCCGTTTGGTGAAGTGCTGCTGGATCAGGCTCGCTGTACCCTGTGCATGGCGTGTGTGTCCCAGTGCCCGGCCAGTGCCCTGTCCGCCGGGGATGAATCACCGCAGCTTGGTTTTATTGAAGCCAACTGTGTGCAGTGTGGCCTGTGTTGCAGAACCTGCCCTGAAGATGCCATCGCCATCTCTCCCCGCTATCTGTATAACTTCTCCATCCGCAATACCCGGCGCGTACTCTATGAGGAAGAACCCTTTGCCTGTACCGTCTGCGGCAAACCGTTCGCTACCCGCAGTGTGATTGAAAACATCACAAAAAAAATGCAGGCTCATGCCATGTTCCAGGGCACTGCACTGGAACGTATCAGGATGTGCGAGGATT
>DAOVVG010000123.1 GCA_030632175.1 Gammaproteobacteria bacterium | reverse complement strand
GCAGGAGATCCAGATGAGTGGTTTTTGCGGGTGGGTCGGCAGCGGCCTTGACCACACAGCATCGCAGCAGGCACTGGAAAGCATGGCGCGCGAACTCGGTAATTCGGCCGACACACAGGGCCGGAGCGTGTTGCGTGAAACCACCGCAGCAGCTACATCCACCGGACTCTATCCGGCAAGCCTCCATGAAGAGGACGGTACTCTGTCCCTGCTGTTTGGCACACCCCACTGGGCAGACTCCACCCTTGCCGGAATCGCTGAGAGCACAAGTCCCGCTGCTGCGCTCACTACCGCCTACCGGCGCCAGGGCAGGGATTTTCTCCCCCTGCTGCACGGCCCCTTCTCGCTGGCCGTCCTCGACAGGGACAGGGACAGCGCACTCCTGGCAATCGATCGAATGGGCATTCACACGCTTTCCTGGGCACAACGGCAGGGTATGTTGATATTTTCCACGCAGACGCGATCCACCAGTGCCCACCCCCTGGTAAACAGGGAAATTGATCTGCAGGCAATCTATAACTATTTCTATTTTCATCATATCCCCAGCCCGGGCAGCATCTATCAGGATGTCGAGAAACTCATGCCCGCGCAGTGCCTGAGCTTCCGGAATGGCCGCATCGAAAAAGATTTCTACTGGTCTTTGCCATTCAGCGACCAGGATTCCACCCCCTTCGGAACACATGCCCGGCGCTTTCGACAGTTGCTGAACGAATCTACAGCATCCACCTCCCGAGGTGGACGGCTGGGGGCATTTTTGTCCGGAGGCACTGACAGTTCCACTATTTGCGGAATTCTTTCAGAATGCAGCAAAAAGGCGGTCGAGAGCTATTCGATCGGTTATTCGGCCGAGGAATTCGACGAAATGGATTACGCCAGAATTGCCGCGAGGCATTTTCACTGCAATCCACACGAGTATTACCTCAAGCCGGATGATGTCATGAGTGCTATCCCGGTTATTACCGGATACTACGATGAACCTTTCGGGAACGACTCGGCGGTACCCGTCTACGTCTGCGCAAAACAAGCAGCAAACGATGGCATAGGTGTCATGCTTGCCGGAGACGGTGGTGACGAGGTCTTTGGCGGCAATGTTCGCTATGCCAGGCAGAAAATCTTCGATATTTACGGTAAGGTGCCGGCCATACTGCGCAAGAGCATGATTGAACCGCTGCTGTTCCATATACCCGGCGGTGAACGCCTCCCGCTGCTGCGCAAGGCCATGAGTTATATCAAACAGGCTAATATTCCGTTACCGGAAAGGATGGAATCCTACAATTTCCTGCGTCGCCAGTCACTGGAGGATGCTTTTGAACCCGGCTTTCTGGGAAAAATCGATCCCTCCATACCGGACGCCTTGCTCCGTGAAGTCTATTTTCGCACAGCCTCTGCAGACCCGATAAACCGGATGATGCACCTGGATCTCAAATTCACCCTTGCAGACAACGATCTGCGCAAGGTCACCGGCATGTGCGAGGCAGCTGGCGTGGAGGTTCGTTATCCCTTGCTGGATGACCGACTGGTGGAGTTTTCGGGCGAACTGCCGCCGGATTACAAGGTCAGGGGCCAACAATTGAGATGGTTTTTCAAGCAGGCTCTCCGCGACTTCCTGCCCCGGGAAATCATCGACAAGAGCAAACACGGCTTTGGCCTGCCCTTCGGTGAATGGTCCCTGTCCCATCCACCACTAAGGAAACTGGTGAATGACAGTCTGGAACAGTTTTCCGAACGCGGCATACTCCGACGAAGCTATATTCTTGAACTCCAGCGACAACACAGTGAGGTCCATCCTACCTATTTCGGTAAAATGGTATGGGTTATCCTTATGCTGGAACAGTGGCTTCAGGCCCATGACTCCTGAGGCATGCATTCCTGAGTTTGATGGGTATTCGTATCTGATATCCGGTCATGGCACGCTCAAGAATCCCGCTCAAGAGCCGACTTGTTAAATGGTTGTGAATTAGCTGATCACAAACACACGGCATGAAAACCTGCGGTATACATCTCACGCACATGCACGTGTCCCCAGAGGGCAATATCTGACGGGATACAGCAAAGGACTCTTTCGGGAAAATATGTCAAAATGTCCGGACATGGAAGAATCTAAAGCAGTACGGAAAAACAGCACATCATGAATCAACACAAGCGCTAACCCGGAAAGAAATGCGGCTTCTGATCCTCTGCAAGGTAATCTTCAATACCGGGACTTCGTTAACCAATGTACATTACATCTTATTCCAGCACTTATCGGCAGAACGATGTTTCTGCCTTTATTGCTGAATTATGCAAATCCATTAATTACCAAGTGATATCGAAGATTACTATTGGAGTGATTTGGCATGCTTAAGCAACCTGTCAGCACCTCGGACGACTCCTTAGCTCAACAACAGGAAAGCTGGAACCTCGCCTTAGCAGGAAAGATCATCACGATCGCGGCACAACTTGGAGTACTTGTCCTGACTATCAGGACGTTTAATCTCCTGGATCAGGCATTCCTCGATATATTCCATCTTATTTTGGTCGGATTTCTGATTCATGCTGTACTGCCGCTTCGCTTCCGCCTGCCTTTCTTCACACTCTTATCCCTTGCCAGCATCTACACGGTCCTTGGGCTGGTTACCGGGACGTGGCTCATCGCACTTGGCCTTATCCTGATCTCCATTTGCCACCTTCCAGTATCCTTCCGTGTACGTGTTGGTATTCTGATCATGGCGGGTCTCCTGCTGGCCGCCATGAGGTCTGACTGGAATCAGTTTCCCGATGTTAAACAGCAACTGGCCCCGTTCTTCTCCCTGCTCGAGTTTTCTGAACAGTGGTCTCCGGTAATCTGGCCAATTCTTGGCTCCATGTTCATGTTCCGCCTGATTATCTATCTTCATGACATTCATTACGAGAAAGGTCGTTTTGATATCTGGCGTAGCCTGGGGTATTTCTTCATGATACCCAATGTCTGTTTTCCGCTGTTCCCGGTCGTCGACTACGCCAGATTTTCCCAGGACTACTACAATGAAGAGGCGGTTCGCATTTACCAGCGCGGTATCTCATGGATATTCCGCGGTGTAACGCATCTCATTGTGTATCAGTTTATCTACCTGTATATGACGCTCGATGCCGTAGAGATCGGCGGGCTGGCCGACATGCTGCAGTACAGTCTTTCGGCGTTTCTATTATATCTGCAGGTATCTGGGCAATTTCATCTGGTTGTAGGGATACTGTTGTTGTTTGGCTTTAATCTCCCGGAAACCAACCACCTGTATTACCTTGCATCAAGCTTCAACAATCACTGGCGCCGGATCAATATTTACTGGAAAGACTTCATGATGAAGGTGCTCTACTATCCACTCTATTTCCGCCTGCGCAAGCTTGGCAACACAAATGCAATAGTTCTTTCCACCATTGTCGTTTTCTTTGCAACATGGTCACTGCACGCGTTTCAGTGGTTCTGGCTGCGTGGAACGGTATTGCTTGAATGGCACGACGGCCTGTTCTGGGCAATATTGGGAGCTCTCGTAATCGTAAACTCGCTGTATGAGATCAAGCACGGTCGGGACCGGTCGCTGGGGAAACACAAACGTAATGTGCATGATTTGACTGCAACGGCAATGAGTACGGCTGGCACCTTTTTAACGATGTGCATCTTATGGGGCATGTGGAGCAGTGATTCATTATCCCAATGGATTTCCCTCTGGGACACCACTGGCAAGGGCTGGATAGGCGTCTTCACCCTGGTCCCAACACTCTTTCTTGCTTCATACCTTTTTGGCCGTTTGTCCAAGCGGCAAAAGAAGGTGCTACTGGCACCTGCTCCCGAAAAGGGGCCAGTGAGTTTCTGGAGACTGGCCATCCCGTCCATCCTGGGAATTCTCGCGATCTATTCATTGGGGCAGAGGACCGTGTACAGTCTGTTACCCTCGACTGCTGCAAACGCCTTCCAGGAGATTCGTTTCAAGCTTAATGAAGGGGATCTTGCCCGGCGGGAACGCGGTTACTACGAGGATCTGGTTGGCGTAAACAGGCAAAACCGTGACCTGTGGAATGTATACAATCAGCGGCCCGAGAACTGGAATTTTTCACCAGGAGCTGTACTCCGTACCGGTGACTTTCTGGAGGTCAGGTATGTCCCGAATCACGAAGCAATGTTTAGAGGCGAAGTGGTAACGATAAACCGCTGGGGTATGCGGGACAAGGACTACGAGCAGACTCCTCCTCCCGGCACACACAGAACTGCCCTCCTCGGCGCGTCTCACGTATTCGGTTCGGGGGTCAAGGATGACGAAACCTTTGAGGCCATCATCGAGAACCGGCTCAACAGCGAGTATTCCAGTGATTCAGGGACCATATACGAGATTCTGAATTTCGGCCGGCAAGGGAGAACGGCGCTTCACCAGATCATGATTCTGGAACAGGAAATCCTTGCATTTAAGCCAGACACCATCCTCTATGTCACGCATCCAAAAGATCCAAGTCGCCTTGTTCAAAGTCTCGCGCGTCAGGTCTATCAAGATCACACCATTCCTTATCCATACGTAGAATCGATCCTGGAGCAAGCGGGTATTAACAAGGAAATGAAGCGTTTTTCCATTGAGAGGGCTTTAATGCCCTATAAGTATGATTTGCTGGACTGGGCCTACGGCCGGATCACAAGCATCTGCCGGGAAAATGGAATAACCCCTGTATGGGTTCTCCTCCCCATGACTTATGAGCGACTGAATGATAGTGACATTGAAAGGCATGTTGCCGCTGCGGAAGCTGCGGGATTTACGATAATCTCCCTGAAAGATGTTTACAATTCGGCGGCTCCGGATGAGCTGGTGATCGCTGCCTGGGATGACCATCCGAATGTACTCGGGCACCAGTTAATCGCAGAACAGCTCTATGATGCCATTCGAGACAGGGAGATCATCTCCACCCCTCATGTGACCTCAGAGATAGTTAATTAGCATGAGGACCCGCTCCGCGAGCTTGAACAGCTTCAGGATGAACGTATCGGGTTGGGCCCTGGCCAGTTCGGTATGGACGAAGTTCGCCTTTTTTATGAAAAATCAGGGCCAGGTCCACACCTGGTCCGATAAATAAATTAGCCCGCAAAGAGATCCTGACTATGGTCAATCCTGAAACGCCAGATGCCAACCCGGAAATGTCACGCCCTGGTGATATTGGATTCGGCTATTTTATTCTTGTAGCCGCGCAACTCGGCCTGCTTGTTGCAATCATCCAGCAATTCAAGATCGGGGAAATAACCGGCTTCGTCAAAATAGCACCGCTTGTATTTATCGGTTTCGTAATTCACGCCTGGCTGCCCCGCTCACTGCGTCTGCCTTTCTTTTTTCTTCTTACGCTTTCTGGAATATTCCTGCTGCTGGATATTACGTCCGGCATTCTACTGGTTTCACTGGGTCTGCTTCTGATAGGCATCTGCCACCTGCCTGTTGCATTTACGACACGCATCATTCTGCTTCTGTTCGCAGGCGCTTGTCTGGCGGTTTTAAGAGGCTGGGTACATACCCCATGGTCCTCGCTGGTCATGCCAATTCTTGCATCCATGTTTATGTTCCGGCTGATACTCTATGTGCACAATCTTCGCTACGAGGATTCGCCAGCTTCTCTATGGCAGCGTCTTTGCTATTTCTTTATGCTGCCCAACGTCTGTTTTCTTTTCTTCCCGGTAATTGATTACAACACATATCTGCGGACTTATTATGATAACAAGCCATACCTGATTTATCAGAAAGGTATCCACTGGATACTGAGGGGCATCACCCACCTTCTACTCTACAGGCTGGTTTACCACTACCTCCTTCCAGCACAGGAAAATGTGCAGGACCTTGGAAGTGTCGTGTTATTCATGGTCTCCACCTATTTACTCTACCTGCAAATTTCCGGGTTGTTCCATTTAATCATCGGGGTGCTCTGCCTGTTCGGCTTCAACCTGCCTCAGACGAATCATTTGTATTTTCTCGCTAATGGTTTTAATGACTACTGGCGGCGCATAAATATCTACTGGAAAGACTTCATGATGAAGTTGTTCTACTACCCCATCTACTTCCGGCTGCAGAAATGGGGGAAGACGAGCGCGATTATAATATCAATACCGCTCGTGTTTATTTGTACATGGATGCTGCACTCGTACCAGTGGTTCTGGTTGCATGGAACATTCCCGGTTACTGCCGTAGACGGTATCTTCTGGGGCATGCTCGGTGTGCTGGTTGCAGTTAACGCCTGGTTCGAAACCAGGCGCAGAAAAAAACGCAGTATCACCGGGCCTGCCTGGTCCTTTACCACCGCACTGCTCCAGTCCATGCGCATCCTGGGTATGTTTCTGTTTATGTGCGTGCTGTGGTCTTTCTGGGGCAGCACATCCTTTAATGAATGGATCACGCTGCTATCTGTAGCAGGCAATAGTCCCATAATGGATTATCTGGTTCTTCTGCTTGTTCTGCTCCTGGTTGTCATGCTGGGGATAATTATCCAGTTTCTGGCTAGCCGCTCGCGACCGGCTAGCCCGGAGTCAAAGTCCGATTTTGCCAGATCGGCTGTCCCATCCAGTGTGTTCGCACTCTTGCTGTTACTCATTGGTATGCCGGAAGCAGGTACCGTACTGGGCCCGGAGGCAGCCGAAGCCGTGGCCTCAGTGAGAAACAACCGACTCAACAAGCAGGATGCCGAACGGCTCGAGATGGGATATTACGAGGGCCTGCTCGCCCCGAGCAGTTTCACATCCGTTTTATGGACTGTCCAGTCACAAACACCCAAGGACTGGGTAAATACCAGGGAATCAGATGTAACTACAGACACGAATGACATGCTTCTTTATGAACTGATACCTTCGCATGATGCAATGTTCAAGCGCGCAAAGCTGCATACAAACAGCTGGGGCATGCGCGACAAAGAATACAACCAGGAAAAACCGGCTGGAACATACCGAATTGCACTCCTCGGCGCCTCGTATGGAATGGGTGAAGGTGTGGAAAACAATCAGACTTTTGAAACCATAGTAGAGGAGAAACTGAATCAAAATCACTCCGGCATGGATAGCACCTCCTATGAGATACTGAACTTCTCTGTTGGTGGATATACATTGTCCCAGAAAGTGGCTCAGTGCAATCAAAAAGTACAGGGCTTCTCACCGGATGCAATTTTCTTTATCTCGCACACTGCAGAAATTAAATGGGCAAAAAACCACCT
>DAOVVG010000139.1 GCA_030632175.1 Gammaproteobacteria bacterium | reverse complement strand
CCTTACCTGCTGCAGCATGCCCATAACCCGGTCGACTGGTATCCGTGGGGGGCCGAGGCGCTCGACAAGGCACGGCGTGAAAACAAACCCATCCTGTTGTCGGTCGGCTACTCTGCCTGTCACTGGTGCCACGTGATGGCACATGAATCTTTTGAAGACCCGGAGACTGCCGCACTGATGAACCAGCTGTTCGTCAACATCAAGGTGGACCGTGAGGAGCGCCCGGATATCGACAAGATCTACCAGACGGCGCATTCCTTGCTGACCCGTCGCCCGGGCGGCTGGCCACTGACCGTGTTCCTGACAGCCGATGACAGGGTGCCGTTTTTTGCCGGCACCTATTTCCCGGATGAACCGCGTCACAACATGCCGTCCTTCAAGGACCTGATGCAGCGCGTGCATGATTTTCTGGCTCACAATGAAACCGATATCCGTGAACAGAACACTCGCCTGATCGAGGCACTGGCATCCATTAATGACAGCGCGCGCGCGGACGCACTGACGCCGCTGCCACTGGATAGCGCGCGCCGCCAGCTGGAGAAAAACTTCGACGAACGCGATGGCGGCTTCGGCGAGGCACCCAAGTTCCCGCATCCAACCAATATCGAGCGGCTGCTACGTCACTGGTCCGGCGCCCGCACCAGCGCCGGCGCACCGGACAAGCGCGCACTGCACATGGCGGTATTTACACTGGAAAAAATGGCCCGTGGCGGCATGTTTGACCAGCTGGCGGGCGGCTTCTGTCGTTATTCGGTCGACAATCACTGGATGATCCCCCACTTCGAGAAGATGCTCTATGACAACGGGCCTCTGCTGGCCCTGTATGCCGAGGCCTATGCCGCCACCGGCAACCCCCTGTTCAAACGCATCTGCGAACAAACCGCGGGCTGGGCAATGCGTGACATGCAGTCGCCAGAGGGTGGTTACTATTCCAGCCTGGATGCCGACTCCGAGGGTGAGGAAGGCAAGTACTATGTGTGGACACCGGCAGAAGTTCAGACGATCGCCAGGGAGCATGATTACAAAATTTTTGCCCGACGTTTCGGACTGGATCGCGCAGCCAATTTTGAAGGCAAGTGGAACCTGCACGTGTATCGCACCACCGCCGAACTCGCCGCGGAATTCTCGCTGGATGCACAGGAAATCAAGCAGGCGGTTCACCGTGTCAGTGTAAAGCTGCTGGAATTGCGCACGCAGCGCATCCCGCCGGGCCGCGACGACAAGATACTCACCGCCTGGAATGGCCTGATGATCCGCGGCATGGCAATTGCCGCACGCCACCTCGATGAACCGGCCTGGGCCGGCTCCGCCGAGCGTGCACTCGACTTTATCCGCGACACACTCTGGCAAGACGGTCGCTTGCTGGCAACCTGCAAGGACGGCCGCGCCCATCTGAATGCCTACCTGGATGATTATGTTTACCTCATTGACGGCATCCTTGAGTTACTGCAGGTGCGCTGGCGTGACGGCGACCTGGACTTTGCCATTGAGCTGGCCGAGGTCGTGCTGCAGCACTTCGCGGACGAGACTGGCGGATTTTTCTTCACCTCTGATGACCATGAAGCACTGATACAACGCCCCAAACCCAATCACGACGACGCCACCCCCTCCGGCAATGGCATAGCCGCTAAAGTATTTGGCCGCCTCGGTCACCTGCTCGGCGAAAGCCGCTACCTGGAAGTCGCCGAGAACACACTGAAGTCCATCTGGTCCGGCATCGAGAGCATGCCGCATGGCCACGCAAGTCTGCTGGTGGCACTGGAAGAAACCCTGTATCCCGGCCAGACGGTGATTATCCGCGGCACGGAACCAGCTATCAGAGACTGGCAGAAACAGGCCGCACAACCCTATGCACCGCGGCGTTTCACGCTTACCATTCCCGCTACAGCGGGGCAACTGCCCGGCCAGTTATCGGCACGAGAAGTACAGGGCAATGCCGTTGCCTATCTGTGTAAGGGCAACACCTGCGGCGCACCACTGACAGACAGAGAAACCTTCATCACATCACTGACTGAAACCTGAATAACGAGCAACCCATGAGCGATACAACCAACACCCTGCAAATTCCCGGCGCACAACTGCAATCCATAGAACAGGGCGACAACGAAATCACCCTGCACTTCTCACAGGTACACCTGTTGCAGGAAATGGAAGGTGCCATTGAAGACAGCCTGTGGACACAGGCCGTCAAGCTGACCGTCAGCGACATCGAAATAGAGGGCGAGCTGCCGGAGTGCCCCTGCGTCATCAAGGGCGGAGACCTGGTCGATAATATATTCACCTACCGTGATCACGCCCCGCTGCCGATCAACTGGCGTGGCGAGGTGCGTTGCACACTAACCGTTGAGGATACCAATACGACTTTCTCGATTGACGGTGAATCCATGCAACTGGAGCAAATTGACAGCCCCCGTTATATAAAACACATAAAAAAATAGCGGCGACCCCGGGGCCGCCGCTACAGACAGTACAATCCGAAACGCTATTAAACAGCAGGTTCAGGTAACGGAGTTGGCTCTTCAGGTGCTGCAGGAATATCAAAGGTAACCTGGGAGGTCCCCGCCCCAGCCCTGTCCTCAACCATCAGGGTACCGGCGAAAGTATTGTCACTCTCATCCACTGCCAGCCGTATTTTATACAGACCGCCACCGCCAACACCTTCCTCGAAACAAGGATCTATTGCCACTTCACAAATTCTCGCAGCATCAGCCGGGAATGAATTCCTGTAGCTAAATGAAGCCTGGGTCAGACCAGGGAGACCGATACCATTGCGAATTACCTGCACATACAGGATAACGTCGGAATCAACCCCGGCATTTCTTTCCTCAACAGTTGCTGACTCTACACTGACCTGCACTGTCAGGGTGTTCTTCAGCATGGTCACATCAGCGGCGACGTCATCCACTTTCCCATCGAGCGTGCCGATATCCGTGATAATAGTATTGGTATTCGCCTCCACTCTAACGACGGCCTGACCAATTCTAATAAGATTCCGGGCAATCTCGTCCAGGTCAGTATCAATAGTGTCGAAACGAAGGTGGAGTTCATCAAAATCAACTTCTATTGCCTGAAAGGGCCGGCCATTGGGATAGCCCGTACTGTTCGAGTTAGCGTTTGAGGACAACTGTTCGGCACTGGTGGATCGACTGCTGGACGATTTGTTCTTCTTCCGCTTTGCCATACTGGACTCGGAAACCATCGCCAGACCGACCGCAAAACAGACTGTAAATACAGAAATTCGGCTTATATTCATCGTTAATTCTCCTTAATATTACCTTGTTAGAATGTTGCTCCCTCATTGGCTGTTTTAGCTGTCCGCAGCCCGTGGTTACCGGCCTGAGCAGATCATCCGTGCACAGCGAATACTGTCTGTAATTTTTACAAAAACACAGGAAGTCAAAATAATGACGCAAACTCTATACCAAAATATTTTTTATATATATTTCATGCAATTACTGATCGTCTGGTTCATTTGTCCTGTAAATTGTGTAAATTCCTGAGGATGTTCATATCAAAAACTTTACATATTTTTCGCAACCGAAGACTGAAACATCATGGATAAGATAGAAGTAACCTGGAGTTACGCGATCCGCATCTGGTGGAGTCTGGCCTGGCGGGTAGTGGTTTTCGGCGGACTTGCCAGCTTTCTGCTCGGCCTGTTGATTGGGGCTATCGGGGCTGCCACCGGCGTGCAAACCGACGTCATCCAGACCTGGGGGGAAATTGGTGGCATGCTGGTTTCCATTCCGGTCGGTATTTGGGTCGTGAAGGTAATCCTGACCCGTGACTTTCCGAAATACCGGCTGCTTCTGGTGCCCTCACTTGAGAGCCGGATTGAGAACCGGTTAAATAAACAGACCACGGAGAACCGGGAAGCAGATAACCATGGCCAGTAAATCAAACCCGCCCGACAACAAGAAACTGGATGAAATTGTCGCCGCCGCACAACGCAATCGCAGCAGTCGCGAACAGGATTACCGGGCAAAGTCCTTAAAGATGTACCCCTGGGTATGCGGTCGCTGCTCCCGGGAGTTCACCCGTGAAAACCTGCAGGAACTGACAGTGCACCACCGCGACCACAATCATGACCATAATCCGGAGGATGGCAGCAACTGGGAACTGCTATGCCTGTACTGCCACGACAATGAGCATGCACGCTATCTTGACGGCGAAAGCACGGGCAACACCGATGCAAGCAGCAAGGACAACGCCACTGTTACGCACAATCCACTGGCAGGACTTGGTGAATTACTTAAGAAGGGCGACTGAAGCGAGACTGAAAAAAAGTTGGAATCAGTATTCTGGTTAATTGAGATCTGTCCCTTATTTATGTAAATAAGGGACAGATCGTAGGATGGGTAAAGCGAAGCGTACCCATCAGAAACAGGAATCATGTTTTGATGGGTACGTCACTACGCTCCTTTACCCATCCTACGGTGGTGAATAAGGGGTAAATAAGGAACAGACCCCAATTAAGCCAGCAGACACCGCATGAGAAGATTCTCATACAAGCAGAAGAAGTAGCCGTCAGGCAATTTGTGATATGAGGCTTGTGCTTGCAACCTGGCAACTAGCGCCGCTTCTCCGACCAGGCACCGCTCTTGCCGTTAAAGGTAAGGATACGGTCCGAGGTCACAATCAACGCGGAATAATCAACGGCTTCTGCACTGACGATTTTCTCGCCCGCCTTTCGGCGCATGCTGCTCCACCCGGACGGATAGGCACCCACGCCTGCAAAGCGCTGGTTGGTTACCAGGATGGCAACGCGATTGGCAACAAGGCGGTCACGAATCCGCTCCTTGGCACTCAGGACAAGGTCAAAGAACTGGCCGGTTTCTGCATTAACAGCAACCACACGGTCGGATTCGTAGACCAGGAACAGGGACTTGCCGAGATCCTCTTCCGCTGTCGCCACGCCGGATACCCCGAGCATAAGTGCCAACAGAAACACTGGCAGAACGACTTTTAAAGGCCGGGACAATATTAATAAAACCATAGAACTCTCCGACGACTTCTATTCAGTATAGGCCGGAAACCGGTTTAAGGAATCTACCGGATCAGAGCAATGTTTGGCCAAAACTTTCCCGATAACGTGCCCGGAACACATCCTGGGTAAAACTGTGGTTCTGGGTGCCATGCTGCTCAATCTTGATGGCGCCCATGAGCGCGGCAATGCGGCCGGTTGTTTCCCAGTCCAGCTCATTCATCAGGCCAAACAACAGGCCAGCGCGATAGGCGTCACCGCAACCGGTCGGGTCACTTAACTCACGGACCGTGGCAGCCGGAATATCAATGCGATGTTCATCTTTGTAGATATGCGAGCCTTCCGCGCCGAGCGTGACAACCAGCGCCTCGACACGTTCTGCAATTTCATGGGGTGACAGGCCGGTACGTTCCTGCAACATCTGCAGTTCGTAATCGTTCACACTGACCCAGGTGGCCTTGTCGATAAAGCGCTTGAGCTCATCACCGTCAAACATGGGCAGCCCCTGCCCTGGATCGAAGATAAAGGGGATACCGGCATCGGCAAACTGGCTGGCATGATCGAGCATACCCTGGCGGCCATCGGGCGAAAGAATACCGATGCTCACGCCGGCCGCATCGCTGACACGGTTCTGGTGCGATGCATCCATGGCGCCGGGATGAAAGGCGGTTATCTGGTTATCGTCGAGGTCCGTGGTGATATAAGCCTGCCCGGTGTAACGGCCATCGGCAACAGTCACGTACGTGCGATCAATCCCGACCCTGTCCATCCATTCAGCATACGGGCCAAAGTCACTGCCCACCGTACCCATTGGCAACGGCTTGCCACCCAGCAGATGCAGGTTATAGGCAATATTGCCCGCACAGCCGCCGAATTCACGGCGCATATCGGGCACATAAAAAGACACGTTCAGCATATGTACCTTGTCAGGCAGGATGTGATTTTTGAATTTATCCTGGAACACCATAATGGTGTCGTAGGCGAATGAACCGCAGATCAATGCTGACATATTGTGGTTACCTTGTTAAGAATATATTGAGGAAGATTTTCTTGCAGGAGCGGACCTTGTCCGCGATCACTGCCGAACGAACACGATCGCGGACAAGGTCCGCTCCTACAGCAGCCCGGTGTCGTCGCTGGCCTGTGTCGTAGTTTTTGAATCAGAACACCAGCACCAACAGCCAGACGATAGCGGCATTTACAAGGGCAACCAGCACAGCAGCAGAACCAATGTCCTTGGCACGACCGGACAACGCATGCTGTTCGGGGCCAATCCGGTCAACCACCGCCTCGATCGCAGAGTTCATCAACTCGAACAGCGGCACCAGCATCCAGACAGTAATCAACAATGCTTTTTCCAGCCCGGACTGCCCCAGCCACAGGGCCAGCGGCACCAAAATCACGGTAAGGGCTACTTCCTGTTTGAAGGCCGTCTCATGACGAAAAGCGGCCGCCAGCCCCTGCAGGGAATAGCCGGTAGCCTTGATCAGTCTGCGTAGGCCGGTGTTCCCCGGATCAGTCGCCATATTTGGTGCAAGTCACAAAAGCGCAGTTTATTCGGCCGTGCCGTTCCAGGCAAGATCCAGCTGCTTGGCAGCACGGACCTCATCCAGGCGCCTTACCGGCTG
>DAOVVG010000133.1 GCA_030632175.1 Gammaproteobacteria bacterium | reverse complement strand
CGGTGATTCACTGTGTATCACTGTTGCGCCACTGGAAACCGGTCTGATACTGGCGTCTCCATCGCTGGCCGTTATTACAGAAACCAGCCTGTTCGGCGATCATGCACGGCAGACCCGGCGAAGAAAGCCCACGCGCGACCCGGCAAGCATTGTCAGGAATTTGACCGATCTGGAAATCAATGCCCCTGTCGTGCACGAGGAAAATGGCGTTGGGCGTTACCTGGGACTGGAAACCATCAGCGTGGGTGATATCGAAACTGAATATCTTGCCCTTGAATATGCCGGTGGTGACAAACTCTATGTGCCGGTGGCCTCACTGGCACTGGTCAGTCGATACACCGGCGCATCCCCTGAAAATGCGCCACTGCACAAGCTTGGCAGTGATCAATGGGAGCGCGCGCGCAAAAAGGCCACCAAACGTATCCATGATGTGGCCGTTGAATTGCTGGATATCTACGCACGCCGCGCCGCACGCAAGGGCTATGCGTACACAGCGCCCCAGGAAGAATATCAGGCTTTTGTATCGACCTTTCCCTTTGAGGAAACGCCGGACCAGGAGGAATCCATTCGGGCTGTGCTTGAAGACATGCAATCCGACAAGCCCATGGACCGGCTGGTCTGCGGTGACGTAGGGTTTGGCAAGACTGAAGTCGCCATGCGCGCTGCCTTTATGGCGGTACAGGGCGGCAAACAGGTTGCGTTGCTGGTGCCGACCACGCTGCTTGCCCAGCAACATTACCAGAACTTTTGTGACCGCTTTTCCGACTGGCCGGTTCGTATTGAGCTGTTGTCGCGCTTTCGTTCCGGCAAGCAGACAGATGCTGTGTTGAGTGCACTGCAGGCAGGTACCGTCGATATTGTGGTGGGTACCCATAAACTGTTACAACCCACCGTCAAGTACAAGCGCCTGGGTCTGCTGATTATTGATGAAGAACACCGCTTTGGTGTACGCCAGAAAGAAAGTATTAAAAACCTGCGCTCGGAGATCGACATACTGACGCTGACCGCCACGCCCATCCCCCGAACACTCAACATGTCACTGTCGGGAATGCGCGACTTGTCCATTATCAGTACCCCGCCTGCACACCGCCTCGCGGTGAAGACGTTCGTCTGCGAGTGGGACAAGGAAACCCTGCGGGAAGCCTGTCTCCGGGAGATCAAGCGCGGCGGCCAGATATACTTTCTGCACAATGACGTAGCCTCGATTGAGCGTATGGCCGTCGAGATTGCCGGCATTGTGCCCGAAGCGGGCATCGAGATTGCCCACGGCCAGATGCGCGAGCGTGATCTTGAAAGAGTTATGCTGGATTTTTATCACCGCCGCTTCAATTTGCTGCTTTGCAGCACCATCATCGAAAGTGGCATTGACGTGCCCACGGCAAACACCATCATCATGAATCGTGCTGACAAGCTTGGACTTGCACAACTGCACCAGCTGCGTGGTCGTGTTGGCCGCTCACATCACCGTGCCTATGCCTACCTGGTGGTACCACCCGGCCGCACAATGAGTGCTGACGCGCGCAAGCGATTGGCCGCGATTGAATCCATGGAGGATATTGGCGCCGGCTTCACGCTGGCAACCCACGACATGGAAATTCGTGGTGCGGGTGAACTGCTTGGAGAGGACCAGAGCGGACAAATTCACGAGATCGGATTTTCCCTGTATATGGACTTGCTTGAGCGTGCGGTCAAGGCGCTGAAAGAAGGTCGCAGCCCGAACCTCGATCAACCCCTGCACCAGGGTCCCGGGATTGACCTGCTGGTGCCGGCACTGCTACCTGATGATTTTATTCATGACGTACATACCCGCCTGGTGCTCTACAAGCGTATTGCCGGCATGGAAACCGGTGCGGAGCTGCGCGACCTTCAGGTCGAGATGATTGACCGCTTTGGCATCCTGCCGGATCCGGCAAAAAACCTGTTCAGGATTGCAGAACTCAAATTGCTGGCTGCACCCATGCGCATCAGGAAAATAGAGATCGGTATTGAAGAAGCCCGTATACTTTTTGACAATGAGCCAAACATCAACACCGAGGTATTGATTGAGCTGATTCAGTCAAAACCACAGCAGTACCGGTTTGAGAGCGGCAACAAGCTGCGTATTTATGGTGACTTCCCGACCAGTGAGGCACGTTTTGGCGTTGCTTCTGAGCTGCTAGGTCTGCTATGCCCCGACCCGGATGGCACCTGAGGCGGTATTTCGGGTCGCTTTCCTGATAAAACTGTTTATCGTGGTTTCGATACAAAATATACTCTGAAAATTCCAATTAATGAGTTAGATGATATGTCGCTGTTCAGTAGACTTCGCAAAGGTTCCAGTCATGCGTTACTTCCGTGCCTGCTTTTGAATATTGCCTTCAACGTACCCGTATTTGCCGCCCAGCCGAATAGCTACGATGTCGAAGTCGTTGTTTTCAGTTATCGCTATCCGGCGGATAACGGCGAACAGTGGCCGGCACAGTCAGTCGATGCCGGCATGGCTGCCGGCAGCTACACCAGCAACCAGGCCGGCAACCAGGTCAGCGAACTGCCAGTGGATGTTTACAAACTGAACGGCATCAGTAATGGATTGCGTCAGTCAAGTAACTACTCTGTCCTGTTTCACCGGGCATGGCGTCAACCGGCATATGATGATGCCAACGCCGTTAGTCTTCCGGTTCAGGCGGTAGCGGAAAGCGGCAGAAACAATATTGAAGGCAGCATCCGGCTTATCCGTGAACGCTTCCTTCACCTGGATGCAGACCTGCAGATGACACCGGCGGGCAATCCCTACCCGGTTATGAATTCAAATGTTCCGGGGTCATCACCGGTTTATACGCTCAGGGAAAAACGCCGCATCAAAAGCTATGTTGTTCACTATTTTGACAACCCGCATTTCGGCATGATTGCGACAGTGACGCCCTACTATTCTCCAGAAGAATCGCAGCAGTTACTGGAAGAAACCCGGCAGGAAGAAACAACAGAAACAGAAGAAATACCTGAGTCAGTACCGTTGCCGGATGACCAGCTGACACGCTAACTCCGGGTAATCAAAAATACCTGTACAGACCCGATAAACACCCGACACACTAGGTCGCTGGCATATCTGCCAGCACCTCTGCCAGTACTGACCTGACGCGACCCATACCCTGCTTCAGGGTCGCTTCAATATCCTGCATTTCAATCGACCCCGCTGCTCGCCCGGCGGCATAATTGACAGACAGCGCGATGACGGCGTAGCACAGTTCCAGTTCACGTGCGATAGATGCCTCCGGCATGCCGGTCATGCCCACAATATGACAGCCATCCCTGTCCATTCTGTTGATTTCCGCTGTGGTTTCCAGTCGTGGCCCCTGGGTAGCTCCATAGGTGGCACTGGTAATGACATCGACCCCGGCTTTCTGAGCGGCGGCAATCAGTTGCACACGCAACGCTGCACAATACGGTTCGGTAAAATCAATGTGCGCGGCATAATCACGGGCATCCTCGTAGATTGTGTGCCGTCTGGAGCAGGTGTAATCGATTAACTGGTCGGGAATGCTGATGCTTCCCGGCGACATGTCCGCACGAATGCCGCCAACGGCACACACCGCAATCACATGCGTGGCCCCCGCCTGCTGCAGGGCAGCAAGGTTGGCACAGTAATTTACCTTGTGCGGCAGAATACTGTGATCATCTCCGTGGCGGGCAAGAAACATGATCTGCTTGTCGGCATAGGTGCCGAAAGTCAGCACACTGGACGGTTCACCATAGGGCGTGGCAACCTGCTTGCGTTGCGTAACCGCAAGTCCGTCCAGACTTTCAAGGCCGCTGCCACCGATAATTCCTATAACTGACATAACGTGTTACCCGGCTGGCGCACCCAGCGCATAAATGCCGTTCAGATTACGCAGATAGCCTTTGTAATCCATGCCAAAACCAAATACGTAACGGTCCTCTACCTCCAGCCCGACAAAATCAGCGGCGACACCTTGCATCAGTCTGTCATGCCGCTTTCTGACCAGCACGGCACTCAGCACGCGCTCTGCGCCTGCCTGATGGCAATATTCAAGCACCTCTGCCAGGGTATTTCCCTCGTCCAGAATATCGTCAACCACCAGCACGGTTCTCCCTGCAAGGGATAATCGGGGTCTGCACAGCCATGCTACCTCCTCGCCGCGTGTCTCACCCTGGTAGCGGGTAGCTTGCAGATAATCAATTTCCAGTGGGAACGTCAGACGCGTCAGCAGGTGTCCGGTCATGATAATTCCGCCGTTCATGACACAAAGAATGATCGGCAGGCTGTCAGCCATGGCTGCGGTGATGTCTGCAGCCATGCGATCCAGAATGTGCTGAACGGCAGCCGCGTCATGAATACATTCCGCGTTGTTGTGGATTTTTAAAATGTCAGCGTGGTCAAGGGCCATCTGCCGTTCCCTGTGTCGTGGCAATCACCTTCCTGAAGATGGCGGGATACCGTGTAATTTTATAGCCTGTAAAGAAGATAGAATATTTTATAGATATATTATACATCTAATTGTATTAACTGGTTATTATGTTACTCCAAATCAAGGTCTAGTTCGGGGCTTTCTTCGTAGCCTTTCACCGCTGTCACAGCCTGCTCCCACCGCGGGTCATTATGCAGGCTCTGGATATCAATCGGATGGCGACCGTGCATGCGCATCATGCGCGTATGAGCGACCGGGTTTTCGTAGCCAGCCAGTGATTCTGCCACGAACCCCGCGGCATTGCGGTCATTACAGACCAGCACCATATCGCAGCCCGCCTGCAGCGACGCCTGGGCGCGCGCGACATGATCGCCGGCACAGGCGGCACCTTTCATGCTCAGGTCATCGCTGAAAACCAGTCCGTTAAAATGCAGGTGGTCGCGCAAGATGTCCTTGATCCAGCGAGAGGAAAACCCTGCGGGACTGGAATCCACATCTGAATACACCACGTGCGCCATCATGATGGCCGCGATACCGGCATGGATCATGCGTCTGAATGGCACGATGTCCCACTGTTCAATATCTTCATAGCGACGGTCATCCACCGGCAACGCCAGGTGTGAGTCGGCCACTACCGCGCCGTGTCCCGGGAAATGTTTGCCTGTTGCTGCCATGCCCGCATCATGCATACCGGACTGGTATGCCTGCGCCAGTTCGGCAACGACCTCCGGACGCTGGTGCAGTGCGCGATCGCCAATAATGGTTGAGACACCAAAGTCCAGGTCCAGCACCGGTGCAAAGCTGAGATCGATACCCACTGCACGCAGTTCGGTGGCCATTAACCATCCGGTTGTCCTGGCGAGGTGTTTTGCCCGCGTCTTGTCGGTGTCGTAGATTCTGCCGAGACAGGCCAGTGGTGGCAGGTGAGTGAATTCATCCTTGAAGCGCTGCACACGCCCGCCTTCCTGGTCGACAGCGACCAGTAGATGCGGATCGCGCAGCTGATGAATATCTGCGACCAGCGCAGCGACCTGTTTAGCCGACCCGTAATTACGGGCAAACAGAATCACCCCGCCGATGGCCGGGTGCTGCAGCAACTCCCGGTCTTCCGGCGTTAACTCATAGCCATCGATATCGGCCATCAGGGGACCCAGGGTCATAACCGGCTTTTCTCCTCACTCATCATGCGTATATCCAGTTTGTCACGCAGTCGGTCGCCAAGCAGGTTGACCGACAACACAACCGCAAAAATTGCCACGCCGGGTACCACTACCATATGCGGGGCAACCAGCATGTAACGGGTGCCATCACGAATCATGGCGCCCCACGACGCGTCCGGCGGTTGTACCCCAAGCCCCAGAAAGGACAATCCGGCCTCCGCGATGACGACGGCCGCTATGCCGAAAGTCGCCTCCACAATCAACGGCGCCAGCATCAGGGGCAGCAGGTGCTTGCGGATAATACGCCATTTGGAGGTGCCCAGTGCCTCTGCCGCCTGCACATGTTCCCGGTGTTTCAATGACAGCACCTGCGCGCGCGACAGACGTGCATAGCCTACCCAGCCGACAATCGTTAATGCAATGACCACATTGCCAATACCCGGCCCCAGCAGGCCGGCCAACGCTATCGCCAGTAATATGCCCGGAAATGCCAGAAAGACATCCACGAACAACACTGCGATGCGATCCCACCAGCCGCCGTGATAGGCAGTGGCCGTGCCCAGCAATGTACCTGCCAGCAGCGACAAACCGACTACCCAGACCGATACCAGGAACGAGGTGCGTGCACCGACGATCATACGATCACCGATACTGCGGCCGAGGTCGTCATAACCCAGCAAAGCACCTTCGCCAGGTGTCGCGAGTATCGACTCCAGCTGAATGTGGTCTGGCTGCAGCGGTAAGTGCTGGGCCAGTACCGACAGCAGTGCCCAGCCTGCAAGCACAAGCAGCGGCAACATAACAGGGAGACGGTATCGCATCATTGACTCCCGCCCAGGCGAATGCGTGGATCAATCCATGCATAGGCCAGATCAGTGAGCAGGTTGACCAGTACGTAGGTCACGCTGATCAATAACACACAGGCCTGTACCACCGGGTAATCACGTGACTGGATGGATTCAATCGTCAGTAGCCCGACACCCGGCCAGGAAAACACGGTTTCTGTGATGACCGCCCCGGCCAGCAACGCACCCAGTTGCAGCCCCAGCAGGGTTATGACCGGCAACAGTGCATTGCGCAGACCGTGATGCAGGATGACGCGCTGCGGTAGCAACCCTTTCGCCCTGGCAGTGCGCATGTAATCTTCACCCAGCACTTCCAGCATGCTGCTGCGAACCATGCGCGACAACACAGCGACAAGACCGGTACTCAAGGTCAATGCCGGCAGAATCACCGAACCAAAGCCACTGCGTCCACTCACCGGAAACCAGCCAAGCCACAGTGAAAAAACCAGAATCAATATCGGTCCCAGCCAGAAGTTGGGGATAGAAACACCGAGCATGGAAAAGGTCATCGCGCCGGTATCCCATGCAGTATCACGGCGAACCGCTGCGATGATGCCCAGTGGCAGGGCCATCAGGATGGTTATGAGCAGTGTGATGGCCGCCAGCAAGCCTGT
>DAOVVG010000002.1 GCA_030632175.1 Gammaproteobacteria bacterium | reverse complement strand
GCTGCCTGGTACGTCTACAACAATCGTTTTGCCGGTAAAATGATTGGCGGCTGTTGTGTCACCTGCTGTTTCCGGGATGCTTGCCGGTATGTCGACCGGTTCGCTGGCTGGTTCGCTGGTCGGTGTGCTGCTGGTGAAGGTTGCAGAGTCACTGGAGTGGTCGGTAGCCAGTTCGGATACCGGACCGGAAAATTTCGCAGGTTGACAGTCGGGGTCAGCTGTACTGCGACATTCAACAGTGGGTAGTTGATCGTCTGACAGCGTTAGCTCTTCTGTCTCAGAGGCCACCATGTCCTCAAGTATGAGTTCGGGTTCGGCTTCAGGTTCGGCTTCGGGCTTGGGTTCGGCTTCGACCGCGGTTTCGACGGGTTCCGGAATGCTGGCAGCGACCTCTTCGGGTACCGGTGGTGCCGGGTCTGCAGTTTCAGTAATTTCAGGAGAGTTCTGCGGGAGCGGGGGCTGTTTTTCAGCACATTCATAAATAGCCTGGTTGCCTCCGCTGGAGGTTGCGTATACCAGTCGACTGTCTGCGACTGACAGCAGTTCTTCAAAACGTGTATCCCGCACAATGTCAGGTGCGGCAACGCCGATACTGACAGTAAAATTAATTTTTGTGTCACCCTGCTTCAGAATGCGTGCACTGATATCGCGGTTGATACGGTCGGCCAGGTTGCGGGTGCCGGTCTTGTCCATGTTGGTTAGCAGCAGAGAGAAACGTGCTGTTCCGGTACGTGCAGCCAGATCTTCATGCCGGATCCCGGACTGCAGGACGGTTGCAACAGCCTTGACCATCGATTCAGAAGCTGATTCACCATGTTGTTTGAACAGGTCGCCGAAGTCATCGATTTCAATGCGAAACACAGCCATGCTGGATTTATGACGTACTGCGTAGGAGAGTTGTTGATAGCCCTGATCCATGAATGCCGATTCGTTGGCGAGACCGGTTAACGAATCCGTTGTCAGCTGGTCCTCCAGTGCGATATTCTCTTCCGTCAAAATCGTTGTTGTTGTATACGCATCTGCAAGTGCCTGTGTGCGTGCCAGCAGATCGATCGAGTCAAACGGCTTGCCGATAAAATCGGTTGCGCCTGCGCTGGAAGCGCGTTTCTTTACTGTTTCGGAATCATTAGAGCCGGTAATAACAATGACCGGTATATTCTGAATATGAGGAGCATGGGAACTTCTGATACGTTCCAGCAATCCGTAACCGTCGAGTTCCGGCATGGTGAGATCGGAGACAATCAGGGAGAAGTGATCCTCGTTGCTGAGAATCTCCCAGGCATTTTCGCCATCAATGGCTTCAACGGTCTCGAAATGATCCTGCAAGATCTTGCGTGCCGTGACCCGGATAACCTTTGAGTCGTCTACTATCAATAACCGCTGTTTTTTGCCTGATTCTTCGCTCATTGCTCCACCTGTGCCGGTATGGTGATTCATCCTGTCCTATCGGCATACACGGACTGATCTTTAGCCCTCTGCAGGGTTGAAATCAGTCTGCACCGGGCTCAATTGAGCAGCCGGGAAGCCACTCTCCGCAAGGCGGGTGGTGATCAGATGATGGTGATATGATGCACGCAAAACGGGGTGGTGGCCGTGCGGATTCAGTCGCCGAAATGGATGCCGATGCCCTGATAACGCTCTGGTTCATGGGGCAGTCAACGGATTAACAGTATGGTTCTCGGGATACAGCAATTACTGGGGCGCCTGAACGCATTTGTCTGGGATGATGACCTGCGGGATCTGGCGGGACTGCACAAGCTCGTGGTGTTCGTGCTGCGAGTGTTGCACATGCTGTTCAGGGAGTTGATGGGTGGCCAGCTAAACCTGCGGGCCATGAGTCTTGTCTATACAACATTGTTGTCGATTGTGCCGTTGCTGGCGGTGAGTTTTTCGGTACTCAAGAGCTTCGGTGTTCATAATAAAATTGAGGTACTGCTCTATAATGTATTAACGCCGCTTGGACCGAGTGGTGTGGAAATAACTGACAAGATTGTCTCTTTTGTAGAGAATGTGCGTGTCGGTGTGCTCGGGTCTATCGGTTTTGCCCTGCTGATTTACACGGTAATTGCCTTGCTGCAGAAAATCGAGGCGGCCTTTAACTTTGTCTGGCAAATTGACAGCCTGCGTGCACTGTCGCAGCGTTTCAGTAACTACCTGAGCGTCATCCTGATTGGCCCGGTGCTGATATTCAGTGCTGTCGGTTTCACGGCAGCTGTTTTGAACACGGAAGTTGCACAGCGTCTCGCTGCTATAGAGCCGTTCGGTACGCTGATGCTGTTTGGCAGTATGCTGGTTCCGTACATTCTGGTGTGCCTGGCATTTACGCTTATCTATATTTTTATACCGAACACCCGTGTGCAGTTTAAAGCGGCGCTGATCGGTGGCGTGATTGCGGGTGTGATATGGAAAATAACCGGTTGGGGCTTTGCCGCCTTCATTGCTTCATCCTCGAAATACGCAGCCATTTATTCCAGTTTTGCGATTCTGATACTGCTGCTGATCTGGATGTATCTCAGCTGGTTGATATTGCTGGTTGGTTCCCAGATTGCGTATTTTGTACAACATCCACGCTACATGACGCTGCAACGTGACCCGGTTGTTCTCAGTAACCGGATACGCGAACAACTGGCGTTGCAGATTATGTACCTGGTTGGTTATAACCATTTTCATGACAGGCCGGCCTGGAGCCTGGACCGGTTTATTGAATATCTCGATTTGCCCGGTGAGCCTGTGCACCGTGTTATCCGGGTGCTTGTGGATGCGGGGTATCTGGTCGAGATCACCAGCGACGATGCCCTGGTTTACCTGCCCTTGCATGATGTCGAGACAATCCGCCTGATTGATGTCATTACAGACGTCCGGACTGCGGGGGAGAACCGGGTTGTGTCGGCGCAGCATTTGAAGTCACTGAAGGCGATTGACGCGGTCATGGCCGAGATGGATTCAGCGCGCAACTCGGCGCTGGGAGAACGTAGCTTGAGGAGTCTGGTACAGACAGTTGATGACGAACTGGAGGCAAGCCTGGCAGCGCGGGAAGGATAGGGCCTATTCAGGCTGGTTTGCCGCTGTACGTATGTTTATCCATGCCGGCAGGCTAGCCTGTACTGCCTGGTGGAAACTGTGGCTATCAGTGCGGCTACAGCCATGCAGGCCAGGTGGCTGGCTGATGCGATAGTACCAGGCGGGATAACCACCCGCTGACGCAGGTGCCAGCGCTTGCACGGGACCGACACTGCCGGTTACCGGTTGTTTGATTATGCGGGTGTCGCCGCACAGTTCTTCGGCAGCCTGTTCCCTGGCATTGCCCAGTGATATATGTGTCAGCGCCCTGGCGACGCCTGCTGTTTGTGCCTTCTCCAGCGGAATCCATGCAATATAATGATCAAGTACCGGGTCAGCTGCCGGAATATCTGTCAGAGTCTTTTGAAAGGTGTGCGATGTTGTGCCGGTTGTCATGGCGCAACCCTGAAGGATGATCAGCACTATTGAGATGATACCTGTCGGTAATGTGTTACCCATGTCCTGTTCCCCGGGGTAGGTGTGCTTGCAGGCGGCAGATTCAAGCCTGGCACAAGCATTGCGGAGAAACTGTGAACGGATGCAGAAATCAGAAAAGAAAGACTATAAATCGGGTGCAGGGTGCTTCTTACGGGTACGGATATAATGTGCCTTGCTGCAGTCGCCATACTGTAAAAACAGGGCTAATGTTGTGCGGATTTATCCTTGGTGGTCTTAATCCTTACATCAAGTTCGGATATGCGGGGCGCTTCACCCATCAGTGCGTCGATGTCTTCCCTTAGACTGGTCAGTTCTTCAAGCTCGTCATAGTCTGCACTGGTTGCGCCGATCTCTTCGGTATTGTCCGCAGCCAGTTGCTCCGGGTTCTGGTGCGCCAGTGTCGGTGCGGCAGGATCTTCTGCACACAGGTGGTGGGCACCGGTTGCCAGATGTTCATAGACGGCACGGTAACTGCGCGTCATTTCCTTCACCAGGTCGGAAGTATGCATGAAGTGCTGGCCTACCTGGTCGCGGTAGTCGGTAAAACGCTCGGAAAGCTGGTTCAGTTCCCGCTGTAGCCTGTGGGTGCGACTGTTGCGGGCCATCAGGGTGTAGGTGACGATGGCGCCCAGCCCGATACCCAGCAGTAGCCCCAGTATGCCGATGGCCCATAAGGTGCCTGTTGCGTCCAGTGTTACCATTTTCGATTTTCTCGTGTGTGTGCCGGGCATGGCCGGTTAGTTGCCGCAGCATTGTACTGGATTTGACCGTCATGTGAACACCGCTTGTGCCGAGCCTGCTGTTTGCCAGGATAGTGGAAGTGTATGGATTACATGTGGATATGTAATCTTTCGCATTAATTATCTGAGGATGCGGGATTGGGGGCGGGGCGCGGTCCGAAGAGCGCGCTGCCTACCCGTATCATGGTGGCACCTTCGCTAATGGCGGCTTCAAAATCCCCGCTCATCCCCATGGATAGTTCGCTGAACCGGGGTAACTCAAAACGCGCCATACAGGCGTCGCGCAGTTCGCGGAGGGCGGAAAAATCCGCCCGGCGCTCATCCGGCGTGGCATCCCGTTGGCCGATGGTCATCAGTCCGCGTAGCCGAATGCCGGCGAGGCCGGCATCCAGGATGTCATCAATAAACCGCGGTACGGCGGACGCAGGCAGACCAAATTTGTCAGGATCATCGGCAATGTTGACCTGTAGCAGTACATCCAGGGTTTGCGCGGCGTTGATTGCGTTTTCGGAGAGTCGGGACGCAAGCCTGAGACTGTCAAGCGTGTGCAGCCAGTCAAAGTTGCCCGCTATCATTTTTGCCTTGTTGCTTTGCAAATGCCCGACAAAGTGCCATTCATTGTCCGGGTTATCAATCAGGTCCTGTTTTGAGAGGGCCTCCTGCACGGTGTTTTCTCCAAAACAGTGTTGTCCCGCAGACATTGCGGCAAGCACATAGTCGGTTGGCATGTATTTGGAGATGGCTATCAGGCGTATCTCATTGGCTGTGCGTCCCGATTGCCTGGCAGCCTCTTGCATCCGCTTCCGGACAGCGTCGAGATTTTGTTGTATATCGCGTGCTGTTAGTGGCATGGCCCGGCCACTACATTGCGTGGTCTGCCATTCAGAAAGGCTTTGATGTTGGCAGCCAGTTCATTGACAAGTGTTTGCCGGGCGCTAACTGCGGCCCATGCAATGTGCGGGGTGACAATCAGGTTGGGAATGGAGGTGTCCAGCAACGGGTTGCCGTTACGGGGCGGTTCTTCGCTCAAGACGTCAATGGCTGCGCCGGCGATCTCACCGGCGAGCAGTGCGCTGGCAAGGGCAGCTTCGTTTACGATCCCGCCGCGGGCCGTGTTAATCAGCAGGGCATTGGTACGCATCTGCTCAAGTTCGTGCCGGTCGATGAGATTGTGTGTGGCTTCGACAAGCGGGCAGTGCAGGCTGACAATGTCTGATTCAGCCAGCAGCCGCTTCAACGGTGTGCATCTGGCTGACGGTTTGCCCTCTGTACCGGGGCGTTGAGCGATCAGTATTTTCATGCCGAAAGCCTTGCCCATTTGTGCGACCGCCTTGCCCAGCTCGCCGTAACCGACAATACCCAGTGTTTGTCCGGCAAGTTCCCTGATGGGGTAATCAAGCAGGCAAAATGCTTCTGCACGGCCCCAGTCGCCCCTGGTTACCGCCTGTCGGTATTGTTGGTGATGGCGGCTGAGGGTGAGCATCATGGAAAAAACATGTTCCACCACCGAGGTGGTGGCATAGGCGCGTACGTTGCAAACGGTAATGTCACGCTCTGCGGCGCTGGCCAGATCGATGTTATTGGTACCGGTCGCGGCGACGCAGATCAGGCGCAGGGATTCGGTGGCGCGCAGGACGTCCCCGTCCAGGGGTACCTTGTTGGTAACGACCACTTCAGCCCCGTTGACGAGTGTCTGCAGCGGTTCGGTGCCGGGTTGTTCGAGCAAAGACCAGTCATCCAGTGTTGCAGTCAGCGGTTGGAGATCAAGGTCGTTTGGCCCAACGGTGTTGATATCAAGAAAGACGCCGCGCATCGGATCTGGCTGTGAACGTCAGTCGTTTCCCAGCATTCCCTGTTTCAGTGACTTGCTGACGGGGTGTGAGCCGATCCAGATTTTCAGCAGGGAGCGGTAGAAGTCATTGCCTTCGACAGCGCCGCGCCATTCACCATTTATACGGACCTCTGTACCTGTCTCCGGTATGTAGTCAATTCTCAGTACGTCACCCTTGCGCAAGGTCTGGAACAGGCTGTTGAATTTTTTCAGTTTTGGCCTGATCGCCTGCAATTTTGCGTCTGAAAGATTGGCCTCCAGGCCATCGTTCCAGCCATCGGTAATTTTTTGTTTGCTGACTTCACCATAAAGTATATGCATGAGGACGCTGGCAGGACCGGTGTCGCTGAGTATGGCATTTGCATCCGGTGTTGTTGCCTGCAAATAGAGTGCGCCGATGTAAATATCGAGAAAGAACTTCTCGCGAATACCGGCACCGTTCAGAACCAGGGTGGTATCACTGTTGTTAAATGCCAGGGTGTCCGGAATAACAACATCCTCAATTTCCTTCGCGGTAACCGGTGTGCTGAATATAAAAAGGCAGAACAACAGAATGCTGGCTGGTTTATGCATGTGATTCTCCGGGCTTGGCGGTTGTGTTATCCCTTGCGGGCCGGATGACGAATGATATTTTCAACGTGTACAGGGAAGTGGCTGCTCCTGGTGTCTTTATAATAGCGCTCAAGCGTAAGTTTGACGACCGGGAAGGCAAGTTCATCCCAGGGTATTTCATGCTCGTCAAACAGCCTGACATCCAGGCTTTCGGTGCCTGCGTGATATTCATCTGCAGCCAGTTGCGCGCGGAACATCATGTAGACCTGGTTGATTTTCGGAATGCTGAATACGCCGTATAGCGCCATGTCTTTAACAATGGCCCCTGCTTCTTCCTGTGTCTCACGGGCGGCAGCCTGTTCGGTCGACTCCCCGTTCTCCATAAAACCCGCGGGCAGGGTCCACAAGCCGTAACGGGGTTCGATGGCGCGTCGGCACAACAATAAACGGTTATCCCAGACAGGAACGCAGCCGGCCACAATTTTCGGGTTCTGGTAATGGATGGTGTCGCAGGCATCGCAAACATAGCGTTGGCGATTATCGCCTGCAGGGACCTTCTCGATAACCCGGGTGCCACAATTGCTGCAATAGATCATCTGATTCTTGAGAGGATTAATGAGTTGTCCTGAATAGTACTTAAAGACAATAGTAAATGCCACGCACACGGGACAATATGGTTATATGACAGATAGTTGAGTACAGGATCACATTTTTGTCTGCTGCAACGGGTGAAGATAGCGATCTTGCACATGTTTTACTTTTGATCCCGATATCCCGGGAAAGGTGACTACGATGAGAATAAACAGGTCCGGAATTAAGCATTTTACTTTTGTTTCCATACTGAGTCTGTTGCTGACGGCATGTGGCAGTGGTGGTGGCGGGTCTTCGGCGGGTGGCGGCTCACTGTCCCTCGGCCTGACTGATGCGCCGGTTGATGACCTCTACGAGGTAATGGTGACGTTTACTGATGTCATTATTCATCCGTCAGATGGCAGTGAAGATATCGTTGTCGACGTAAGGGATGCAGTCGGTGATGGCATGACCATTGACCTGAAATCACTGGGGGAGGGCAATAGCGTCAGGCTGATTGATGAGTATCCTCTGCCTGCCGGTGGCTATAGCTGGATTCGACTGGTCATTGATCCGGAAAATACCTACGTTGTTGAGGATGTGGGTGGTGCGCAACTGCTGCTGGATTGTTCCAGCTGTGATGAAAGTCATCTGAAGCTGAACAGAAGCTTTGAGATTGATGCCAAGGGCGTGGTGGCCTTCACCATTGATTTTGATCTCGGCAAATCCATCACGCTGAAACAGCCGAACAATACACCGTATGAGGATTACCAGTTCAAGCTGCGTCCGACATTGAGAATTATTGATACGGATGTGGCCAGCGCCTTTATTTTTGGTACGGTTGACGCGGTGCTGACAGACCCGGACCTTCCAGATGCGTGTTCAGTTTATGTCTATGAAGGTGATGCTGCCGCTATTGAGCCGGATGACAATTGCGTACTTGATGACGTCGCAACCTGTCCGGTTGCTGACCGGCCGTTGACAACCACCGGCGTTGAGTTGGATCTGGGTACCAGTCTCTATGATTATCGAACCGGGTATCTTTATCCCGGTACCTACACGGTAGCATTACTGTGTGAGGATGACCTGGCAGATGTTGACGATACGGTGACCTTCATCGGTGAGGCAACGGTTGAAGCACTGTCCGGTGGTACCGAGCATAACTTTGAGGCCCCTGTCGTAGCGCCTTTGTAAGCTACAGTGACCGCTCTATAAAGAACCGGCTTCGGCCGGTTTTTTTATTCCTGCATATGTTTTGCCGCCATGGTCAGACCCAGCATGGTCTTGGCGTCAAGCAAGGTACCGTCATATACCTGCTCCAGCGCCTGCTCAAGGGCTATCCAGTGTACCTCGAAGAGTTCATCTTCTTCCGGTTGGGCGGGTACCACGGTCAGGTCACGCGCCAGGTACAGGTGAATAATTTCATCGCAGAATCCCGGGCTGACGATAACTTTCCCCAGGGTATCCCAGCGGCCGGCTTCCAGTCCCGCCTCTTCAACCAGTTCACGCTCTGCAGTGGCTTGCGGGCTCTCGTCGGCTTCCAGTTTGCCGGCGGGTAGTTCCCATAACCAGCCGCCGGCCGCATGTCGGTACTGGCGCAGCAGGCATACCTGGTCCTGCCGGTTCAGCGCAACAATGGCTGCTCCTCCGGGGTGGCGTAGCACCTCGAGTTCTACGGCTTTGCCGTTGGGCAGGGTCAGAGAGTCAATGCCGAGCTGCAGTACCCGACCCTGGTAAATCAACTTGCTGGTGTGTGGCAATGGAATCTCCCGGTACACGACTCAGGCTATTATAATAGTGTTTCAATCCGGAGGAGTACCAGGTGCTGCCATTTTTTGAGAAATATCCGTTACGTTTTTCCTGCACGCAATGTGGGAAGTGTTGTATGACGGGTGGCGATTATTACGTGTTCCTGACGGAGTCAGAGTCGGAGCAGATTTGCAGTCACTTGCAATTGTCTCGCAGCTGGTTCCGCAGACGTTATCTGAAGCGCCTGGAAGACGGAGAGCTGGTGCTTGCCTCAGGGGATGATAACCGCTGTATTTTTCTGGACGACAAGGGACACTGCCGGGTTTATCCGGTCCGACCACTGCAATGCCGGACCTATCCCTTTTGGCCGGAACTGGCCGGCAATGCCAGGGCCTGGCTCAGCGAGGCACGGCGTTGTGAGGGTATTAACCAGGGTGAAGCGATCCCGATCACGACTATACGCCGCAAGGTTAATGCCTGTATTGATCAGGAAGGCAGGGGATAGGGTTTGCCGGTTAACCGGCAGGTTCAAAACAGCCAAGCAGCTGACCGGCGTTGGCGGGTGCGTGGGCGTCATGATACAGCTGGACCAGTTGCATCCCCTGTGCGGGCGCAAGTAACGGTCCGCTGGTCAGTGTGTCAATAACATCCCCGCCAAGCAGTTGCTGCGCGATGGTCAGATAGAGTCGATCGACAACGCGTGCCTTCAACAAGGTGTAAAAAACTGCCGGACCGGCAATAGCATAGATACTTCGATAACCGCGTGTTGCAAGCTCGGGAATCATCAGGCGGCCGTCAACCTGTTTGCCATTACCGGCATGGATGACTTCGATACCGTGGTGCTGCAGGTCTTTGACTTTTTCCCGGTCAGCTTCAGCGCCGGTGATAACCAGTATCCTGCGATCGAGGTAGCCTTCCAGTGCAGGCAACGGAATATCCAGGCTGCCGCTGATGATGGCGATGTCAGGCTGTGACCGCAGTCCCTGTTTGTGGCGCCACTCGCTGATATCCGCAAATGCCGGTTTGTTGTCTACCGGCAGGATATCCTGGGCTTCACCCATGATGCTTTGCCGGTAGAAACGGCCACTGGTTATCAGCAGGTCGGCCTGCCCGGCCAGTTCCTGGTAAAGCCGCCAGTCGCGCGGGTTACCTATCGACGACGGTACGGTGTGTGTGGCATGGTCGCTGGTCCGGATTGCAATGCGGCCATCCAGCGATGTGATGAAATTACTGTATACGAAAGGACGGTCTGCCTGCCCCCTGGTGTGTAGCTGATGCTGCAGGTACAGCCCTTCCAGCGGACATTGCTCTCCCGGTAATGGATAAAGTCGGGTTATCGTTTTTTGCATGCTCATGATTCCTGTTGGCGGGCAGTATATCAGCGTGGCTCCAGGGTTGGTTCAGAAGAGAAGTGGTGTCTGGCAGGCGTGGCTGCCGGATTTCAGATTGATAGTTCGCTGAATGTCATTATTTGATTATACTGGTGTTGCAGGAGAGCAGGCAGCAGTATCACGATCACTGGTAACCATGGAGTCCATGGATTCAAGCAAACAGGCAGTTGTATATCTGGGTGCCGGCCCCGTGGCGGATGAACAGTGCCGCTGGCTGGAACAGGCTGGCCTGTCCGTGGATCAGGCTACCGATATTACCCGGTTCGAGAAGATGGCGGGAGGCGGTCGCGCTGCTGCCCTGATTGTTGATTTGTCGCCGGGTGATTCTGAAATCACCTGTATTGATGCCGTCGGCCGGCTCATGGCCGGTCTCGCTGCGCCCCCAAGGCTCATTTTCCTTTCCGAGCGTGCAGACCAGGAAATAAGGCTGCGCGCGGTACGTGCCGGTGGCGACTGTTTTCTGTTAAAGCCGGTGACACCTCCAATGTTGATGTTGCATCTGGAACCGGCACTGCTGGCAGTTACTCACGGCTATCGGATTCTGCTGATAGGCGAGTCGCCGGGATTGCTGTCGGAAGAGGTTCCCGCACTGCAACAGCAGGGGGTGATGGTAAAACAGATCGAGAATGTATCCCAGGCATTATTGACGGTAATAAATCATGCGCCGGATCTGTTAATGATTGAACAGGAACTGTCGTATTGTCGCGGGGATCAGCTTGGACGAATGTTTCACCAGCTTGCCGAATACGCGGATCTGCCGGTCATTTACCTGGTTGCTGACAACGCCAGTATTACTGATGTCTCTACGGATCATGCCAGTGAAGCGATCTGCCCGGGGTCAATCAGTCGTGATGAACTGGTAGACAGGATTGACCGGCTGGCAGAGTCAGCCCGGGTCCGCAGGAATCGCATCAGACGCCTGCAGACCTGTGATGTCGTCACTGAATTAATGAATCAGCAGGTTTTCCTGCAGCGGCTTGAACGCCGTATCGTGGTGGGCAACAATCCGCAACGGGTGGCAGCCTTGTTGATGATAGAGACCGAAAATATCCATCAGCAGCATCCGCAGTTATCTCCACAATCAATCAATCACCTGATGAAGATGCTTGCGAGTCAACTGGCAGCGCTTGTGGGTCCGGCTGAGCTCGTGGCCCGGGCAGGTGATTACACGTTTGGCTGCCTGGTTACCGGCAGGAGTGATGATGAAGTCCGCCAGCTGGGTGACTTCCTGGGGCATTCCCTGTCTTCACGCATTTTTGATGTGGAGAACTGCTCAGTTACGATTGGGTGCAATGTCGGTGTTGCCATGACTCACCATACGCTTGATAGCGGTATGCCACTGTATTTTCTTGCGCACCAGGCGTGTGACGAGGCGCGACTGGATGTCAGTTGTCATGTCAATGTGCGGGTGCTGGAGGCGGTTGGTAGTTACAAGAAAAACCAGGAGCAGCAGCAGTTGTTGTCTTTGCTGGAAGATGCGGTTGAAAACAGCCGCTTCAGACTGGTTTTTCAGCCCATTGCCTCTCTGCGTGGCAGTGCAGACGAAAAATACGAAGTACTGCTGCGGCTTCAGGATGACAGCAAAGAATTGGTTTCACCGTCACGTTTTGTTTCGCTGGCCGACGATCATGGATTGATGAAGGGGATTGATCGCTGGGTTGTTGGGCAGGCGGTACAAACACTCCGGCAGCGCGGTAATAATGCCTGTTTTTTTGTGAAAATTTCTCCCGGTACGCTGGCAGATACAGGTTTTATACCTTTTCTGAAGGCCTGTCTCGAAAGAAATTCCGTTGCCGGCAATCAGCTGGTGTTCGAGCTGAGTGTTGCCAGTATCAACGCAGGTATTCGTCAGGCGGCCGCGTTCTCAAGGCAGGTTGTCCGGTTGAATTGCGCCATTTCGATTGAGCATTGTGATAGCGATCTGGATGTTGCCCGGTTATACGAGCATATACCGGCAACGTATGTGAAGCTGGGCGGGGATATGATCCGGGACCTTGAAGGAGATCACGGGCGACAGTTGCAACTGGTAGCAGTGGTGCAGCAGTCCATTGAGCATGATGCAGAGGTTATTGCCGGTTTTGTTGAAAGTGCAGCCTGCCTGAAACTGCTCTGGCAAAGCGGAGTGCAGTATATTCAGGGAAATTTTCTGCAGGAACCCGATGAGGCGCTGGGTTTCGATTTTGGCGGGAGCGAGACATAAAAAAGCGGAGCCATCTGGCTCCGCTTTTTCAGGGTAGAACGATTTGATGTATCAGGGCTGTATCAGGCTTCAGCTACCTGCTCTGCTGTTGCGGAGTGGCCCTGGTAGTCTGCGATTGCAGCCTTGATGGCATCTTCAGCCAGCACGGAGCAATGTACCTTCACAGGGGGTAATGCAAGCTCCTCTGCGATATCGGTGTTTTTAATCTGCTTCGCTTCATTAAGTGATTTGCCCTTGACCCATTCTGTTAACAGGGAGCTTGAAGCTATAGCTGAACCGCAGCCGTAGGTCTTGAATTTTGCATCCTCAATGATGCCGTCATCACCTACCTTGATCTGCAGTCGCATGACATCACCACATGCCGGCGCACCGACCATACCGGTACCCACCTGCTTGTCTTCCTTGTCAAAGGAACCGACGTTGCGCGGGTTTTCGTAGTGATCCAGTACTTTGTCGCTATAAGCCATTATCCAAATCCTCCAATCGGGGTTTGCTATCGTTCAAATTTGCTATGCTGCCGTTTGACTGAAACCCGAGTCAAACATCGGGGCTTGTGTGTCACTGCTGGCGGATGTCACTGCTTCTTCCAGTGTAATGCTGTTGAGGTAGTCATAAATGCGGTTGCTCAGGTGCAGCCACATTTGTGCGCCGGCTGGAACTTCGCCCTGGGTATGCGGCAATTCTTCGCGGCGGCTGACATCATCAACGGTCGCCAGAATGTTGGCTATGGTGATTTCGGATGACGGACGCGCCAGGCAATAACCACCGCCAGGGCCCCGCATACCGGTTACCAGACCGTGCTGGCGTAAACGTGCGAACAGTTGCTCCAGGTATGAGATCGAGATGGACTGCTGGGCTGAAATATCTGCCAGTGTCACCGGTCCCGACTTATGCTGTAGCGCCAACTCAATCATTGCCGTGACGGCATGACGACCTTTTGTTGATAACTTCATGTTAACCTCGATAATAGGGTGCTGCGTATAGTATAGCGCTTGTGTTGATCCATATTTCTTTCAACACCTGCGTTTGCCAGTAATCTGTAATGATTCCAGATTGGCTCAATGCGTATACTATAGTAATAGTTGAGTCTTTTAGTCAAGAATTATGCGGTGTGGAATCTTGACTATAGATGACAATTATATAAATAATACAAATAGTTATGAAGGATCTATCCTGATGTGGGTATGCTGGATGCGTTGTACCTGTCCGTGTGGGGTGCCAGCCATGGGTTTTTTTGAGGTGTGGCTGTGCCGGGGTTAAAAGTGATGAAATAACATTGGCTTGCTCCATGGCAGGCAGCAACGGGAGAAGACATTGGATGGGTGTTTGCTACAATGGGCCGGGGATGACTGGTCATACCGGTATTTTTCGGCTTCAGACCCGCAGCAATTGTGAAACTTATCAGCCAGGAGCATAAGATGGGATCAGATATTCCGGGTGGTGTGGATCGCCGCCAAAAATCACGTGAAAAACTCGATGCGCTTGTGACATCTCGAACCGCTACCTTGTCACTATTGACCGAACTTGCCGGCCGACAGCCGTTTACCCCTGAACCTTCCATTGAAAAGGCCTTGCGGTCGTTCTGCGAAACGCTGATCGACTATACCGCCAGTGCTCATTTTCAGTTGTATCGCTACCTTGCCGACAATCGCGAGCGGCGGGCTTCAGTGTTGAGTATTGCCGATGAGCTTTATCCGAAGATCGTCGAAACTACCGACCAGATATTGCGTTTTAACGACAAATATGAGGCTATGTCGCTGGATAACAGCGTAGAATTCCTCGCGGTTGATTTGTCTAACCTGGCTGAATGCATCGCGGAACGTATCCAGTGTGAGGATGTGGTGATCTCGGCCATGGGTGCCAGTGTCCACTAGGCACTTCATTTTCTGAACTATCTGCAGGCGAACAGGGACGTTTGTCGCAAAAATCTCTGCTATTAATGAATACCCTGCCTGTTTACAGGAGATGTTTCTTATGACAGTTGATGATCCTGCACCGGCAACGATTGAAAACCTGCTGGAAATTATGGCGCAGTTGCGTACTCCCGGGGCGGGCTGCCCGTGGGATCTGCAGCAGAATTTCCATACCATCGCACCCTATACCCTGGAAGAGGCTTATGAAGTCGTTGATGCTATCGAACAGGGCGATAAGGACGCGCTTAAAGAGGAACTTGGCGATCTGTTGTTTCAGGTCGTTTATCACGCGCAAATGGCACATGAGGCAGGCTGGTTTGATTTTGGTGCGGTGGTAGCCGGGATCTGCGAAAAGATGATACGGCGGCATCCACATGTGTTTGGTGAAGAGATTATCGAGACTGCTGAAGCACAGACAACTGCATGGGAGATACACAAGGACAGGGAGAAAGGCGAGCGCAGCAGTGCCCTCGAGGGAGTTCCACTGGCGTTACCGGCACTCACGCGTGCCGACAAGCTGCAAAAAAAAGCATCCCGCGTTGGTTTTGACTGGCCGAGTATTCACGGCGTGTCTGACAAGGTCGAAGAGGAACTGGATGAGCTGCGGGAAGAAATACACAGTAATGCGGGCGCCGAGGCGTTGATGGATGAAGCCGGCGATCTGCTGTTTGCGGCCGTTAATCTGGTGAGGCATACAGGGACCGATCCCGAGGCAGCGTTACGCCAGGCCAACCGGAAATTCTCCCGACGTTTCCGGATGGTAGAGCAGCTCAGTGAGGCGGCAGGCAAGACCGTGACAGAAACAGATCTTGATACGCTGGATTTGTACTGGGACGAGGCCAAGGCACTGGAAGCGGCTGGTCATAAATCCGTCAATGTGACGGAGACGGCATGATCCCGTGGCACTCACGCCATTTTCTTGTGTATTAACCGATCTTCAGGTACAAAAAGATCTCGCTGCCGGTCGTTATTAACCAGAGACAAATGCTATGAGCACAGCAAATGCTGAAAATATTATCGAGGTAGAAAACCTGGTTACGCATTATGGTGAGCGCGTAATTCTCAATGGCATCAACCTCGGTATCAGGGCTGGCGAGATCAGGGTCATCATGGGTGGCAGTGGCTCGGGTAAAACCACGCTGATGCGGAATTTACTGGGTCTTAACAAACCAACCTCTGGCAGTATCCATATTCTTGGGAAAGACATAACCAGGGTCAGCAAGCGCGAGCTGTATGCGATCCGGAGGAAGATGGGAGTCGCTTTCCAGGGTGGTGCACTGCTGGGTTCGATGTCAGTAGCAGATAATATTGAGTTGCCTCTCAGGCAACACACCAGGCTGGATGACAGTACTATTCATATCATGTCCCGGATGAAACTCGAGGTTGTTAATCTTGCCGGTTTCGAGGACCTGATGCCGTCCGAGCTGTCCGGCGGCATGCTGAAGCGCGCGGCCCTGGCGCGTTCTATTGTGATGGACCCGGCCTTGTTGTTTTTTGATGAACCTTCTGCCGGGCTGGACCCGGTTGTGTCGGCGGAGCTTGACGAGTTAATCCTGCGCCTGAAAGAGGCGATGAATGTCACTATCGTTGTGGTGACACATGAACTTGACAGTGCCTTCAAGATTGCCGACAGAATTACCGTGCTTGGGCAGGGCAGTGTGCTAATGACCGGAACGGTGGATGAAGTTAAAAACAGTGATAATGAAGCGATTCAGGATATGTTGAACCGTCGGCCCAGGGATGAAGCGGTCAACGCGGAAGAATACCTGGCGCGACTGACGGCCGACCGTCTACAGTCACGCATATAGGAAACCTGCCCCGGCTTTTTTACTGCTGCCCGGGGTTGCCGCCGGTCTATCTGCAATGGCAGTGATCAGGCAGGCTGGGTTTCAAGTTCCTTGATCTTGGCCTTCATTTTGACAATCAGGCCGTCAAAGCCATCTTTCTTTACTATTTCCTGGTAGGAACTGCGATAGTTGCTGATCAGGCTGATGCCCTCGATAATCACGTCATAGACCCACCATTTGTCTTTCTTCAGGTAAACCTTGTAGTTGACCGGTATGTCGGCGCTGGCAGTGAGAATAAGTGTCTCGACGACGGCCTTCTTTCCCTTGATCTTTTCTCCCGGGTAATCCACTTTCTCGTCGGTGTAGGCTTCCACGCGGCCGATGTAGGTGTTCTCGATCAGCTTGGAAAACAGCTGAACAAATTCCTTCTGCTGTTCATCGGAGGCCTTTTTCCAGTTGGTGGCCAGCGTGCGTTGTGACATGGCGCGAAAATCGAAGCGCGCATTAATGACTTTCCGTATTTTCCCACGACGGGTGGTCTGGTCCAGTTCCTTGTCCTGTAGAAGGGTGAGAATGCTTTCGACGGAACCGCGAATCGCATCTGTCGGTGTGCTGTCTGCCGATGCAATGGTTGCCGCAGTCAATGCAATACCGGCGGCCAGCATCAAGAATAGTTGTTTTAGCATAAGATATACCTCGTAATTAATAATGTTCAGCAGGTGCCTGGCCGGTACTTCTCGCCCCGCGGTGAGAAGTGCGGGTTAGTTATCCAGCTTGTTCTGGCGATACTGGACATAGGCATCCCGGACGAACAGGTAAGGATCCAGAGCATCTCTCTTGATGCCCTCATAGGTGTCCTTGTCCAGCGCAACCGTGTTGACTGCTTTCAGGACAATTGCGGCCCAGTAATCCCGGTCTTCCCACAGATAATAGGTCAGGTCCATGCGAGAGTCGGCCAGCAGGCCAATCCCGTCCCTGAAATTGGAGGGTCCGAAGAACGGTAACACCAGGTAGGGTCCGGGACCAATGCCGTAGTATCCAAGTGTCTGACCGGTGTCCTCTTCTTTCTTTTTGAGATTAAAGTGGTCTTTTGCGGTATCAAAAAGACCGCCAATCCCGATCGTTGTGTTGACGGCAAACCGGGTTAACTCGTTTCCGGCATCCGTAAATTTCCCTTGCAGGCCTGCGTTAATTATCCTGACAGGACTTGCCAGGTTTGAAAAGAAGTTACCAATGCCGAGCATCAGGGGTTCCGGCATAATCCAGCGGTAGCCTTTGGCAACCGGCTTTAACAGGTAGAAATAGAGTTTGTCGTTGAACCAGAAGGTACCTCTGTTGATTGTCTCGAGTGGGTCGTAGACATCGAGTATTACGTCATCCTCGTCATCCAGCCAGAGCAGATCTTCATCCTCGAAGTCGTCTGGTGCTGCAAATGTTTTCTCGTCGCTGCTGTCAGTTTCGTCTGCTGCTGCCAGGATAAGCGCAGCACTGGCATCCTCATATACAGTGGTGTCTGCAGGCGTGGGGGTAGCCTGCGCGTGGACTCCGAAAGCAGGGAGTGCCAGTGCCATAGCCAGCATGAGTGATTTTTTCATTATGTATTCCGCGGCGTTATGCTATTCACTGTCAAAGATGTATTTGCTGACCAGTTCTTCCATGCTGATCGATGATTCTGTTTCGTCGATCTCATCTCCTGCTTCAAGAAAAATCTCCGATCCGCCCTGTGTGAGTTTGATGAACTTGTCACCGATGATCCCCGAGGTGCGGATAGATGCAATGCTGTCATCTGTCAGTTCCACTGTTTTGTCGATATTCAGGTGTACCACGGCTTCGTACTCTTCGGCGTCCAGTTCAATCTGGCCTACCTTGCCGACAACAACGCCCGCCAGTTCGATCGTTGTCCCTTCCTTGAGGCCGCTGATTGATGTGAATCGGGCAGTAACCGGGTAGGTCTCGCTTGCGAATGGATTGATGTCACCCATTTTTACGGCCAGCCAGGAGAAGCTGATAAAACCCGCCAGCAGGAATGCTCCGACGGTGATTTCAAGGGTTGTTTTTTTCATGCCTTACTCCGGTTGCTGCTTTAATGTGCCGTAAAGTGTGATTATGAAAGTATGCTTATGAAAGTATCAGGGAGCCTATCAGGTAGTCCCAGACAAGGATGGTGACAGAGGCAAAAACCACGGCATCGGTTGTTACGCGACTGACTCCTTCAGCACCGAATACGCCGGTTCGGCTGAGATGAAGATAATATCCCTTGAAGGTGGTTATCCAGACAATGAGCACTCCAAAAATCAGGGACTTGATCAGGCAAAGACGGATATCGGCCCATTCCACGCTGTTATACATGCCCTGAAAATAGGAGCCTTCAGATACACCCAGTAAAACGACACCCGCAAGATAGCCACCAAAGATGCCGACGATATTGAACATGAAGGCCAGTACCGGCAGGGAAATCAGGGCAGCAACAAACTTTGGCGCAACCAGGAACTTCAGGGGGTCGATCGCCATGCATTCAAGGGCATCGATCTGCTCGGAGTGGCGCATGATGCCAATCTCTGCGCAAATGGCGGAACCTGCACGGCCAATGACCATCAGGGCGGTGAGTACCGGTCCCAGTTCCTGAATCAGGCTGAGCGCTACGGCAGAGCCGAGTAATTCCTCGGAACCGAACTGCTTCAGGTTGTGGTAGCCCTGCAGGCCAAGCACCATACCGGTAAACAGACCGACAATAAGAATGACCGTAACCGAACGGGCTCCGAAGAAATAGATCTGCCTGACAATCGCATAAATCGAGTAGGGCGGTCTGAATATACTGGCAAAGGATGCACCGAAGAACAGGCCCATTCTGCCGGTTGTCTCCAGCAGGTATAAAAAATTCTCTCCGAGCCTGGCGACCAGCTTAAGCATGATTTCGGCGCTGTGTGGTGTGTTGTGGAGAGTGTGGTTTCGCGCAGTTGCTGTTTTTTTCTGTCATCTGAATTAACGCATACTATGCAGTCAGTCCTTCATCCACCGAGTCGTACATGGTGAATACCTTGTCGAGCCGCGCGAGTTCCAGGACGCGCCGGGTGGGTTCGCTGGCTGCTGCCAGGGAAAACTGGCTGCCGTTTTTCTTGGCAGCCTGCAGTGCCTCGACAAGTGATGCGACGCCGGAGCTGTCGATATAACTGACTTCCGACAGGTCAACGATGACCTTGCTGGTTGACTCAAAACATTTCAGCAGGATTTCCCTTGCGGCGGGTGAACTTTCCAGGTCAATCTCGCCGGTAAAGGCAACCACGGAGGTACCTTGCTTTTCCGAAATCTCATGTTTCATTTCTATTACTCTCGATGAATTTAACCATGCGTAAAAGGTTTCCCTGACCAGAAGGTGATGGCAGGTGCTCGACCTTATCCATGATGTCGTGGATAAGGCAGATGCCCAAACCGCCTGGTCCAGGTTCTTCCGGCCATTCCGGTTTTAGTTTCTCCGGGTCTGCCGTGGGGGCCGAGTCCTGCAAGTTAAACTCGATTATGCCGTCTTTACAGACTATTTCCAATGTTGCCTCACCATCCTCGATGTCCTTGTAGGCATGTCGGACCACGTTCTGGATGGCTTCGCCAACAGCAATAACGATGTCTGTAGCCATGGATTCCGTACAACCGCAGTCAGTGCAGGCCTTGCTGACGACTTTACGTGCTGCCTGCAGCTCGCTGGGGTGCGCCGGGAATGTATACCGGACCATCATAGGGGCCTCATTATGCTCTATATCGCCTCTTAAACAAGGAGTTGAGGCGTCAATAGCTATCAGGGTGATGTCGTCGTGACGTTTGCGCCCGGTTTCACCCAGCAACGAGACAACGGCCGCAATGCGGTCAGCAACCGGAAGATCGGTGGATTCCCGGATGATATTTATGAAGCCGTCCACGCCCAGTTGGCCGCCATTCTCCAGATCACCTTCGGTGACGCCATCTGTGAAGATATACAGCGTGCCGCCGTCGAGGTTGAGGGTTTCTTTGCGGATGCCGTCATCTGCTGCCGCCAGCGGCAGGATACCCAGCGGCGGTGCGCTCGCAGGGATCGGCGTAAAGGAGCCGTCCCGGGCATGCAACAAGGGCGGTTCGTGACCGGCATTGGCCAGTTGCACCTCGCCGGTTGCCAGATCAAGCAAGCCGCAGGCCATGGTAACAAACATGCCATGAATAGCTGTTTCGCACAGCTCCCTGTTGATGGTGGCCAGCAGCACATGGGGTTCGTGCAGCGTCTTGCCCAGACAGCGAAACAGGCTGGCGGTCTTGGACATCAGCAATGCCGCGTCCATGCCCTTGCCGGAAACATCCCCGAGACTGAAATAAATGCGTCCGTCGCCGAGCTCAAAAAAGTCGTAAAAGTCACCTGACATTTCATAGGCAGGCAGGTTGATGCCGCAAACGGGGAAGGGGGCCGGCCGGGTGGCAGGCAACAGGCTGCGCTGCATCTCGGTCGCCAGCTCCAGTTCCCGGTTTACGCGTTCCTGCTTAACCAGGTCTTCGGTCATGTGCGCGTTACTGATGGCCAGTGCTGCTGCCGAGGCCAGTGTTTGCAGCATCAGCAGATCGGTATCGGAGAACAGGCGGCTAGCATCGAGCTTGTTGACCAGTTCAATGGCACCGATTCTCTCCGTGTGTCCGCTCATCGGTGCGCACAGGATCGAGCGGGTCCGGAAACCGGTTGCATCATCCACCGAGTGGTCGAAGTCCGGGTCCTGCTGCACATCCCTGACAATGCGGCTGCGGTTTTCCGACACACACTGACCGACAATACCTTCCCCCGTCTTCAGTGTGACGCCGCTAATGTCTACCGGTCCGACGCTGGCCTTGCACACCAGTGATCCGTCCTTGCTGTCCAGTAAAAACAGTGCGCCACCTTCTGCCTTGACGAACTGCACAATCAGGTCAAGCGCCTTCTGGATGGTTTCTTCGATATTGAGTGTGACGGCCAGATGGCCGCTCATTTTCGACAGCAATTCCAGGTGGGCGGAAACGCTGGTCGATTTCCGGCGGTCGAAGCGCCGGGGATTCCGACGTTCTTTACCAGGAGGGGGGGCGTTCATCTGCGTCCAGCGTTCTGTTGGTTCATATTCTCGCCATATATTGAGGTATGGAAAAATATCTGGACGCGGTCACAAGAACCTTGTCTGGTTTGTAGCCTGTTGTTAAATGGTCGGGCAGAGAGGATTTGAACCTCCGACCCCTTCGTCCCGAACGAAGTGCGCTACCAGGCTGCGCTACTGCCCGTTTAACAGCTACGGTTAACAGAAAACTCGGCGAGGCCGTACAACGCTTCCTTGTAGGCTGATTCCGGCAGGGGGTTCAGCGCTTCAATGGCGAGATCCGCTTCACGTTGTGCGGCTTTCGCAGTGTACGGGATGCCCCCGGTTGATTCAATGACTGCACAGACATCCTGCATATTGTCATGCCCGCCGTTTTCGATGGCCTTGCGAATCAGTTTGGCCTGACCTGGCGTACCCGTGTGAATAGCATGGATAAGGGGCAGGGTTGGCTTGCCTTCGGCAAGGTCGTCACCCACATTTTTGCCGGTATCTTCCGGGGATGCGCTGTAGTCAAGTACGTCATCAATCAACTGGAAGGCAATGCCCAGATGCAGGCCGTAACTGGCCAGTGCATTTTCTACGGGCTCGGGCTGCCCGCTGAGTACTGCACCGATCTGGGCTGCGGCTTCAAACAGGCGGGCAGTCTTGCGGCTGATGACGTCCAGGTAACGGCTTTCGGTGGTTTCGGCATCGTGGCAGTTAAGCAGTTGCAGCACTTCGCCCTCGGCGATGGTATTCGTTGTATGCGACATGATCTCCATGATGCGCATGTCGTTGGCTGCAACCATCATTTCAAAGGCACGCGAATACAGGAAATCACCGACCAGGATACTGGCTTCATTGCCCCACAGGGCGTTGGCGGTCATATTGCCGCGCCGCAGCTGGGAGGCATCCACCACGTCATCATGGAGCAGTGTGGCAGTGTGGATAAATTCAATCACGGCCGCCAGGTTGATATGCTGGCTACCCTTGCAGGCACAGGCATTGGCTGCCAGTAGCACGAGCATTGGCCGCAGACGCTTGCCGCCACTGTTAATAATATAGTTCGAAAGCTGGTTAATGAGGGCGACATCGCTGTGCAGGGAGCTGTGTATCAGCGTATTGACCGCTTCCATATCCTCCAGGAGCAACTGCTGAACCGAGTCGATAAACAATGCATCTGATTGATTTTTAACAAGTTTTAACATATATTCTCAAGCCTTCAGGCGGCATTTCGTCTGCCGGGACAGTGCGGATTGTCATCACGGCAAGTTTAACGGGCTTAATCACCTTGTGCCAGAATGGATTTGATTGACCTGACCGGGTGCAAACATTAGAATTAGCGGCCTTTTTCGACAATGAATCTGAAGTATTTGGAGTTTTCAACATGTATGCGGTTATAAAGACGGGCGGAAAGCAGTATCGCGTTACTCAGGGAGAAACGTTGCGGGTTGAGACACTTGAGGCCAGCGAAGGTGATGCTGTCGAATTCGACCATGTTCTGATGGTTGGTGAAGGGGAAGACGTCAAGATTGGTACGCCGCTGGTTGATGGTGGCAAGGTGACTGCCACGGTGAAGGCACACGGGCGCGCCAAAAAGGTAGAAATCATCAAGTTCCGCCGACGCAAGCATCACATGAAAAGGATGGGACACCGCCAGAATTACACTGAAGTTGAAATCACCGGTATCAGCGGTTAACCGCCCTATTTAGAGGACTATTCAATGGCACATAAAAAAGCAGGCGGCAGTACGCGTAACGGTCGCGATTCCGAATCGAAACGACTGGGCGTAAAACGCTACGGTGGTGAGACCGTACTGGCCGGTAATATTCTGGTACGGCAGCGCGGTACACATTTCCATCCCGGCAAGAATGTCGGCTGTGGCAGAGACCATACCCTGTTTGCCAAGAGCAACGGTGTTGTCCGGTTTGTGCAGCGGGGTGCGAAGAGCCGCAAGTTTGTAGAAATTGTTGCTGGCTGAGCCTGACACCAGCCGGTAGCACCAAGCCCCGCCTCCGAGCGGGGTTTTTTGTTTTTGACGGTAATACTAGTACTCCTTCAAGATGATATTGCCATGTTCAGAGCTACCCAGATAATACAAGACAAGGCGCAGCCCGCAGGGAATGGTCCGCCCTTTACAAGGGCTGCAACGCCGTATTGTTTTATCCGGGTAGCTCCCTTCGGGCGAACCGGGAAGCGCTCGTCCGCGGTGTTACGCCTCTTGGCAAGGGCGGACCATTCCCTGCGAGGCGCGCCTTGCGGTGAAACGCTTCCCGGCTCGCTGAACATGGCAATATCATCTTGAAGGAGTACTTGTGACATCATGAAATTCATCGATGAAGCAACCATTGAAGTACGTGCCGGAGACGGCGGCGGTGGCGCCGTCAGCTTTCGGCGCGAAAAGTATATTCCCTTCGGCGGACCGGACGGGGGCGATGGTGGTGATGGCGGCAGTGTTTACCTGGAGGCAGACAGTGCGATTAATACCCTGATTGATTTTCGCCATGCCCGCAAATTTATTGCCGAGCGGGGTGAAAACGGCAAGGGAAAAAACTGCACCGGCAAGTCAGGCGATGACCTGATCGTGAAGGTACCGGTAGGAACCCTGGTGTACGAGGAGGATACCGATGAGCTGATCGGAGACCTGGTGCGCGATGGCCAGCGATTGATCGTTGCCAGGGGTGGTTTTCATGGTCTGGGTAATGCCCGTTTCAAGAGCTCCACCAACCGCACACCGCGGCAGTCCAAACCTGGCACACCCGGGGAGAAGCGACATCTGCGGCTGGAGATGAAGTTGCTGGCCGATGTGGGGCTGCTGGGCATGCCCAATGCCGGCAAGTCCACATTAATAAGTGCGGTTTCTTCGGCGCGCCCGAAGATTGCGGATTATCCGTTTACCACGCTGTATCCAAACCTCGGTGTTGTACGTGCTTCTGCACACCGCAGTTTTGTGATGGCGGATGTGCCCGGGTTGATTGAGGGTGCGGCGCAGGGAGCAGGCCTGGGTATCCAGTTTCTGAAGCATCTTTCCCGAACCCGTTTGTTGCTGCATCTGGTGGATATGGGCCCTGTTGGCGATCCGGCCGTGGATGTTGCCGCAATTGTTAACGAGCTGGCGGCATTTGATACTGATATTGCTACGCGGGAGCGCTGGCTGGTGCTGAACAAGACGGATCTGCTTCATGAAGATGAACGCGAACAGCGTTGTCAGGAAGTTATCGATGCGCTGGACTGGTCGGGGCGGGTGTTTGAAATATCTGCCCTGGCACACAAGGGCACTGATGCGCTGGTGCATGCGGCGATGGATTTTATCGAGCAGCAGGAGATGACAGACAACACAGAAGACGGGTAACCTCTGGTTTCAATATATGTCAGTATGTGACGGGTACCGTTATACCAAACCTATGTCCGAGAAGATTAAAACAAGTGAGTGCCAGCGCTGGGTCATCAAGATCGGCAGTGCGCTGTTAACCAACGACGGACAGGGGCTGGCCGCTGATGCGATTAACGACTGGGTTGGGCAGATGGCTACCCTGCAGCAGGCCGGTCATGAAATCCTGCTGGTGTCATCCGGTGCAGTGGCCGAAGGTATGACACGGCTGGGGTGGACGCAGCGCCCTCATGCGCTGCATGAACTGCAGGCAGCTGCAGCCGTCGGGCAGATGGGACTGGTGCAGGCATACGAATCACGGTTCCAGAAATACGGCTTGCATACCGCCCAGGTACTGCTGACACACGAAGATCTTGCCGACCGGCAGCGTTACCTCAATGCCCGCAGTACCCTGCAGACATTGCTGGGTCTGGGTGTGATACCGATCGTTAATGAAAACGACACAGTGACTACCGATGAAATTCGTTTGGGAGATAACGACACCCTGGCGGCGCTGGTTGCCAATCTGGTGGGTGCCGATCTGCTGGTACTGTTGACGGATCAGGATGGTTTGCTCGACAGCGATCCACGCACCAATCCTGCTGCGAAGCTGATACCGGAGGCGCAGGCCGGCGATGTTGCCCTGGAAACCATGGCTGCCGGCAGCGCCGGGGCACTGGGCCGCGGTGGGATGCTGACCAAGGTGAGGGCGGCGGCCCGCGCGGCGCGTTCCGGTGTATTGACACTGATTGCCTCCGGTAATGAAAACAATGTTCTGCAACGGCTGGCGGCTGATGAAGCGCTGGGTACGCGTTTGTATCCTGCCTGTGCGCCGTTTGCGGCTCGCAAGCAATGGCTTGCGGGCCAGTTACAGGTGCGGGGACGTTTGCTGCTGGATGACGGTGCGGTGAACAAGTTGCGCAGTTCAGGCAGCAGTTTGTTGCCGGTGGGCGTTACCCGGGTTGAGGGTAATTTCCAGCGCGGTGACCTGGTGGTTTGCCTGGGGCCGTCGGGCGAGGAAATTGCCCGTGGCCTGGTGAATTACAGTGCGTCGGAATCAGAAAAAATTATTGGTCAGCCGAGCAGCCGCATCGAGGCATTGCTGGGCTATGTCGATGAGGTAGAACTGGTGCACCGCGATAACCTGGTGATGACGACCTGAGCAGTAAAATTGTTGTAGCTGGTTTATGAAACCGCGAGCAATAAAAAAGCCGGTCAGTGACCGGCTTTTTTATTAAGTATGCTGTGCGGCCTAGAGGCTGCGAATATGATTATTCAGACGGCTTTTATGGCGAGCTGCCTTGTTGGCATGGATAAGACCTTTGCCGGCTGCGTTGTCAATTACCGGTACGGCTGAATCGTAAGCCTGTTTGGCTTGGTCACGATCGCCGGCTGCAATCGCCGCGATAACTTTTTTAATGGCTGTGCGCATGTTGGACCGCTGACTGGCGTTCCGCTGACGGCTCTTTTCTGCCTGCCGTGAGCGTTTGAGTGCTTGTGCTGAATTGGCCAAAGGAACTGCTCCTGCATCTCTTGATTCGAAAGACGGCGTACTATGCGGATTTCAGCCGGATTTGTCAATCTCGGGGCGGTAATTCCACCACCTGACTGGCTGGTTCCGCCGCTGCTGCCGGCAGCGAGGTTATTCCCGCAGGCTTTGCTGGTAAGCGACTGTTTTAGTTGATACCTTTCCTGATTCAATGCGGTCTGTTCCCTGTTGATGATAAAAAGCATATTTGGCCATGAGTCGTAAGTTACTGAAAAATACAGCAATAGTCGGGAGTATGACGCTGGTATCCCGGGTTCTCGGGCTGGTCAGGGATATCGTGCTGGCACGCTGGTTTGGCGCCGATGCCAGTATGGACGCCTTTTTTGTCGCCTTTAAAATTCCGAATTTCATGCGACGTCTGTTTGCTGAAGGCGCTTTCTCGCAGGCATTCGTGCCGATTATTGCCGAATACAAGGAACAGCAGGATGCCCGTGAGGTGCAGCAGCTGGTTAACCGGGTCGCCGGTACCCTGCTGGGTATTTTGTCCCTGATTACGGTGATCGGAGTGCTGGCGAGCCCGGTGCTGGTGGCTGTGTTTGCTCCCGGGTTCCTGTACCGCGACCCGGCGCAGTTTGACCTGGCCGCCATGATGCTGCGCATGACTTTCCCCTATCTGTTGCTGGTGTCGCTGGTGGCGTTTGCTGCGGGAATTCTGAATACCTACGGTCGTTTTGCCGCGGCTTCCTTTGCCCCGGTGTGGCTGAACGTGGTGTTGATTGGCGCAGCCATCGTGGTTTCACCGCGACTGGCCCAGCCGGAACTGGCGCTGGCCGGTGGTGTGCTGGTAGCCGGTATTGTGCAGGTGCTGTTTCTGCTGCCGTCACTGAAACGCGTGGGCCTGTTTCCCCGCCCGCAGTGGGGCATGCGGGACGCGGGTGTACGCCGCATCATGAAACTTATGCTGCCGGGGATTATCGGTTCGTCTGTTGCCCAGATTAACCTGTTGTTCGATACCCTGATTGCCTCGTTCCTGGTGGCAGGCAGTGTCAGCTGGCTGTACTACTCTGACCGACTGGTTGAATTTCCGTTGGGGGTGTTTGCCATTGCACTGTCAACCGTCATTCTGCCGAGCCTGTCACGCAGTCATGCCACAGACTCGCTGGAGGAATTTTCCCGCACTGTTGACTGGGGACTGCGGCTGGTGCTGTTGGTTGCGCTGCCGTCGGCCATCGGTCTGTTTATGCTGGCGCGACCGATGCTGGCAACCCTGTTCAATTACGGCGATTTCAATACCGCGGATGTCGACATGGCTGGTCTGAGCCTGATGGCTTATACCCTCGGGCTGCCTGCATTCATGTTGGTGAAGGTGCTGGCGCCCGCATTTTATTCACGCAAGGACACCCGCACCCCGGTGCGTATTGCCATCGTTGCACTGGTAACCAACATGGCGCTGAACCTGGTTTTTGTTGTGCCACTGGTCATGCTCAGCGTGCCTGGTCCGCATGCCGGTCTGGCGTTGGCGACGTCGATAGCCGCCTGGGTGAACGCCGGTTTGCTATACCGCATGCTGAGAAAACACCAGGTTTACCGTCCGGAATTGGGCTGGAGGCGGTTTTTTCTGCAAATCGGTCTGTCTGGTTTTGCGCTGGGCGCAGTACTTTTCTGGGGTGTACCGGGCATGCAGGTATGGCTGGACTGGTCTGTCTGGTTGCGGATCTCCGGGCTGTTTGTCTCGATTACGGCGGGGGCAGCGGCCTATTTTATTGTGTTACAGCTGGTTGGTTTGCGGCTCAGGAGTCTCTGGAAAATCCGGCACGATGAGGACCAGGGTTCTGCCTGACACCTGCTGATGCCTTATACTTTCACGTTTACTGTTGAGGTCGGTCCCTGCTGATGGAACTGGTTCGTGGTTTATACAATTTGCGAGCTGAACACCGGGGTTGTGCAGCAACGATCGGCAGCTTCGATGGCGTGCATCTTGGTCATCAGGCCGTGCTTGCGCGACTGGTAGAGCAGGGCAGGAGCCGGCAATTGCCGGTTACGCTGGTAACCTTTGAACCGCAGCCGCGTGAATATTTTGCACCGGAAGCGGCGCCACCCCGACTGACACGCTTCCGGGAAAAGCTGGAGGTTTTGCAACACTGTGGTATTGACCGTGTCGTCTGTCTGCGGTTTGACGATCATCTGGCGAGCCTTGAACCAAAAAAATTTATACAACGTATTTTACTGGATGGTCTGGAGGTAAAGTACCTGGTTGTCGGGGACGATTTTCGTTATGGCAAGGCGCGTGGCGGTAACTTCGAAATGCTGGAAGCGGCCGGCCGCGAACGCGGCTTTCCGGTGATAAATATGCATACTTTCTGTGTCGGGACGGCGCGTGTCAGCAGTACGCGTATCCGGGAGGCCCTGCTGCAGGGAGACTTGTCCGGGGCGGCGCTGCTGTTGGGGCGGCCTTACTGGATGAGCGGGCGGGTCGCACACGGTGACAAGCGCGGCCGGACCATTGGCTTTCCGACGGCCAATATCTTCCTGCACCGTACCCTGGTACCGGTGGCCGGGGTGTTTGCCGTCGAAATGCACGGTATTGAAGACCAGCCCCTGTGCGGGGTGGCGAATGTCGGTAACCGGCCGACCGTTGATGGCACCCGCTCCTTGCTGGAGGTGCACCTGTTCGACTTCGACCGTGAAATCTACGGGCGTCATGTACGGGTCAGTTTTCTGAAGAAATTGCGCCCTGAACGCAAGTTTGATTCCTTTGACGTGCTGAAACTGCAAATTCAGCAGGATGCCGAACAGGCGAGGGATTTCTTCAGGCAGGCGCAGCCCGGATTCGATGACCCTATTAGCAAAGATAAGTAGGATTCAACCTGTTATTAGGTTATAACCTTGCGCTTTCTGCGCGCTTTTTGCCCCTTGGCGGTAACTGGATAGATGACTGATTACAAAGACACACTGAACCTTCCCAAGACGGCCTTTCCGATGAAGGGCAATTTGTCCAATCGCGAACCTGACATGCTCAAGCGCTGGGATGAAATGGATATCTACGGGCAGTTGCGACGCGCGGGTGAAAGTCGTCCGCGCTTTGTACTGCATGACGGTCCGCCGTATGCCAATGGTGAAATTCATATCGGTCATGCCGTCAACAAGGTGTTGAAGGATATTATCGTCAAGAGCAAGACCCTGAGTGGTTATGACGCACCCTATGTTCCGGGCTGGGATTGTCATGGGCTGCCGATTGAGCTCAATGTAGAAAAGAAGATTGGCAAGGCCGGGGTCAAGGTCGATGCTGCCACCTTCAGAAAGGCCTGTCGTGACTATGCCGGCAAGCAGGTTGACGGACAGCGCAAGGATTTTGTTCGTTTGGGAGTGTTTGGTGAATGGCAGAATCCCTATCTCACCATGGATTACCAGTACGAGGCGAATATCATTCGCGCGCTGGGTCGTATAGTCGACAACAACCACCTGCACAAGGGTTTCAAGCCGGTGCACTGGTGTACGGATTGCGGTTCGGCGCTGGCTGAGGCTGAGGTTGAGTACGAGGACAAGAACTCCCCGGCCATTGATGTTCGTTTCCGCGTCTTGAATGAAGAGGGCCTGCTGTCCTGTTGCCACCATGTCGAGGGACATGCCGGCGAAGGGCCGTTCTCGGTTGTGATCTGGACGACGACCCCCTGGACCCTGCCAGCGAATCGCGCGGTCTCACTGAATCCGGAATTCGAATACGCCGTGGTGCAATGCGAGACCGACACGGGTACCGAACGTTTGTTGCTGGCCGAGGGTTTGCTCAAGGATGTGATGCTGCGTTTTGGTGTCGAGAAATACCGGGTGATTGCCTACTGCAAGGGCAGTGACCTGGAAGGACAGCTGTTGGGGCACCCGTTCTATGATCGGGAGGTGCCGATTGTTCTCGGTGATCATGTGACCGCAGAGGCTGGCACCGGTGCCGTGCACACGGCCCCTGGTCATGGTCAGGATGACTATGTGGTTGGCAGTCGTTACGACCTGCCGGTCGATAATCCTGTCGACAGCCGGGGCTGTTTTCTGCCCGATACCGAGCTGTTTGCCGGTGAGCATGTCTTCAAGGCCAACGATCATGTTATTGAAGTATTGAAGGGCAAGGGTGCGCTGGTACACGAAGAGATGCTGCACCACAGCTACCCGCATTGCTGGCGTCACAAGACACCGATCATTTTCCGGGCGACACCGCAGTGGTTTATCAGCATGGAGCAGGCGGGACTGCGTGCCGCTGCGCTGGATGCGATTAAGGACGTGCAATGGCTGCCTGACTGGGGCGAGGCCCGCATCGAGGGAATGGTTGCTAACCGGCCGGACTGGTGTGTCTCGCGGCAGCGCACCTGGGGTGTGCCGATTACGCTGTTCATTCACCGGCAAACCGGTGAGTTGCACCCGCAGACGGCGCGCCTGATAGAAGAGGTTGCCAATAAGGTGGAAGTACAGGGCATTGATGCCTGGTTTGAACTGGAGGCAGAGGAACTGCTTGGTGCTGAGGCGGATGATTACGACAAGGTCGGGGATACGCTGGATGTGTGGTTTGATTCCGGGGTGTCACACTTTTCCGTGCTGGAACAGCGCGCGCAACTGGGTGTGCCGGCTGATCTGTACCTTGAGGGTTCTGACCAGCACCGTGGCTGGTTCCAGTCGTCGTTGCTGAGTTCGATTGCGATGCGCGGAACGGCTCCATACAAGACGGTGCTGACGCACGGTTTTACAGTGGATGCCAAGGGGCAGAAGATGTCCAAGTCACGTGGCAACGTGGTGGCACCACAAAAGATTGTCAATTCACTGGGTGCCGATATCCTGCGCCTGTGGGTGGCCGCGACAGACTATCGCGGCGAAATGAATGTCTCGGACGAGATCCTGAAACGTACCGCGGAGGCCTATCGCCGCTTGCGTAATACGGCGCGCTTTTTGCTCGCCAATCTTTCCGGGTTTGATCCCGAAAAGGACCTGCTGGATCCCGAGCAGATGCTGTGCCTGGATCGCTGGACACTGGAACGCACGCGCGAATTGCAGGACCAGATCAAGCAGGCGTACGAGAGTTACGAGTTTCACCGCATATATCAGCTGGTGCACAATTTCTGTAACGTGGATATGGGCAGTTTTTACCTGGACATTATCAAGGACCGCCAGTACACCACGCAGGAGAACAGTGTCGCCAGGCGTTCGGCGCAGTCCGCCATGTATCATGTTGTTGAAGCGCTGGCACGCTGGCTGGCACCGATTTTGAGTTTTACTGCCGAGGAAATCTGGCAGCATCTCCCTGGCAAGCATGAAGATTCCGTGTTTCTGTCTAGCTGGTATGAATTACCACCGGCCTATTATTCCGAGGGTGAGATTTTGCAGCGCATGGGGGTTTGCTATTGGGATCAGATCATTACCGTGCGGGAAGCAGTCAGCAAGGAGCTGGAGAAACTGCGTGCCGCCGGCAAGATCGGCTCATCACTGGCAGCAGAGGTGGACCTGTATGCGGATGACGAAACACACACCCTGTTGAATGCGGTGGGTGACGAGTTGCGGTTTTTGCTGATTACCTCCGCTGCGCGTGTTCATGCCGCCAGTGAATGCCCGGATGACGCCGTGGCTGCGGATGTCCCCGGGTTGACATTCAGTATCAGGGTGGCGGCTTCGACACATGCCAAGTGTGCGCGCTGCTGGCATCATCGTGAGGATGTCGGCGCCAGTGCGGATCACCCGGAAATTTGCGGACGTTGTGTCGAAAATGTCAGCGGCGCCGGCGAACAGCGTCGTTTTGCCTGAACACGGTCCAGCGAGAACAGTGCCTTGAAATGGTTGTGGGTGTCCGTTGTCGTGCTGCTGGTTGATCAGTGCACCAAGTTGCTGGCTGACGCCATGCTCACCCTGCACCAGCAGGTTGCAGTGGTTCCGTTTATTGCCTTGTACAAGGCTTATAATCCGGGTGCGGCGTTCAGTTTTCTCAGCGATGCTTCCGGTTGGCAACGCTGGTTCTTTGTCGTGCTGGCGGTCATCGTTATCGGTGTGCTGCTTGTCTGGCTGCGGCGCCTGTCGGCAAGGGAAACAGGCACCAGCCTGGCGCTGGCGTTAATCCTTGGCGGCGCTGCCGGTAACCTGATCGACCGGCTGGTGTACGGTTACGTGATCGACTTTATTGATGTCTATTACGGCAGTTGGCACTGGCCGGCTTTTAATGTCGCAGATGCTGCGATTTCGGTAGGTGCATTTCTGCTATTGCTGGATGCGCTCCTGGGTAACAGGGAAACTACCCGGGTTGGCTAGTACTTATTCGTAACATGATAACGAATACAAAGGTAAATTAATCCGGGAGGCCGCAGGATAGGTAAAGGCGCGCAGCGGCGTAGCCATCAAGCCAGCACCATTTCCTGACGGCTACGCTTCGCTTTACCCGCCCTGCAACTGCCATGATGTTTAAAACGCTTCGAGACGCCCTTACGTGAAATATCCGATCAGCCCTGAAAGCACCGTTACACTGCATCTTTCCCTGACGCTGGAAGATGGTACGGTTGCCGAGAGTACCTTTGATGACGAGCCGCTGACATTTATCCTCGGCGACGGAACGCTGGTCGAGGGGCTGGAGCTGGGTCTCTATGGTTTGCGTCCCGGTGACACCCAGCGACTGAGTCTTTTCCCGGAACAGGCCTTTGGTTTGCGTGACCCCGAAAAAGTGCACCGCTTGCCACGTGCGGATTTTCCTGCAGAAATGGCGCTGGAGCCCGGTTGTATTATTGGTTTTGATACCCCGGAGGGTGAAGAATTACCCGGAATGATTGTTTCCACAGATGACACCAGTGTTGAGGTGGATTTTAATCACCCGCTGGCAGGGCGTGTGTTGATTTTTGATGTTGAGATTATTGATGTGGTGTTGGCGGATACGGATGACTGAGGTTTGTGTGTTTTATTCGTACAATCTATCGCGGACAAGGTCCGCTCCTACAGGTGGACCGATTAACGGCGGTTAGTGTAGGAGCGGACCTTGTCCGCGATAGATTGTACGAATAAAACACACAAACCTCAGTCATCCGTATCCGCCAACACCACATCAATAATCTCAACATCAAAAATCACCACACG
>DAOVVG010000293.1 GCA_030632175.1 Gammaproteobacteria bacterium | reverse complement strand
GTCAGGCGCACAAAAACTGTCGGGTAACCGACCAGTGTGGACTCGCCCTGCAGGGAGTAAAAAATTTCGGTAATGCGTAACCGGGGAGAATCTGGCATGGCTATCTGGTAATCGGAACTGAAAGCAACTGCAGGATAGGTAAAGCACAGCGTACCCATCCTACAGTTATACTGGCAATTGACGGGTACGTCGCTGCGCTCCTTTACCCATCCTACGTGGGGGTTAATAAAACGGGTCGCCGGTTAATGTCCTTCTTTCTTCATTTTCTTCAAGCGGTCACCGGCGAGGCGTGCGGCGGTGGAACCGGGATAATCGGAAACCACCGCTTCCAGCGTCTGCCGTGCCAGCCGCCAGTCTTTTTTCTCGTAATAGATATAACCCGCCTTCAGCTGACTGTCTGATGCCTTGGGGCTATTCGGGTATTGCTGAACCAGCCCCGTGAAGGTCGCCAGTGCCTGGTCAAAATCACGGGTGACGTAGTAGGTCTCGCCCAGCCAGTAACTGGCATTATCGGCATAACTGCTGCCCGGATAGTCCACCAGGAACTGGTTAAACGCCTGGACAGCCTCCGGATAACGGCCTTCCCTGAGGACAGCCAGCGCGTTGTCATAGGCTTCACGTTCTCCCGCCCGGAGTGGCTGGGGCGGCACGGCTACCGCTGCTGCTCCGGGTGGTCGGGTCATCGGCGGCGGGTTCAGCGGATCAACCGGGCCGGGTGTGGTCACAACAGGCGGCGTAATCCCGGGCGGCGTCACCCCGGGCGGCGTACCCGCTGCCGGTGTCCCCGCAGTGCCGGTCTCGAGTTGCTGCAGACGCCGGTCGATGTCCATGTACTGCTCACGAGAACGGCGCTGCATGTCCTGCAGGGTATGTGTCTGCACCTCGATGTCACCGCGCAGTTGCTGAATATCACGCTGCATCTGTTCAACCCGGTTCAGCATATCCAGCAGACCACGGGAATCCAGTTTGCGCTCAATGCTGTCGAGACGATCACCGGTTGATGCGGCAACAGCTGACTGCAAGGGTAGTGCTGTTGCGGCAAACACAAGCACAGCAACAACAGAACCTTTCACCGAAAAAGTCATGGGCTTTTATCCTAGTACAGCAGCTCGACGCGACGATTCAAACGCCAGGCTGCTTCGCTGTTCCCTTCTGCCGCCGGTTTCTCTTCACCGTAACTGACGACGGTGATCTGCTCGGGGGCAGCGCCGTTCAATTCCATTACCCGCTGCACGGAAAGCGCACGCCGATCTCCGAGTGCAATGTTGTACTCGCGAGAGCCGCGTTCATCGGTGTGACCTTCCAGGGTCATATGGACACCTGGATTTGCGACCAGGTAACCGGCGTGGTGAATCAACAGTTCCTGCCCGTCCATGGTGATTTCGGCGCTATCGTATTCAAAATAGATAACCCGCTGCGCCAGCGGGCTGTTTGGATCATCCAGCGAGTAATTACCGAAGCTGCTGCTGCCAGCCGCACCACTGGTTACCGCACCACCATCTGCCGTTGTGCCCTTGTCTTCGATGGAAACAGGACCCTCCTGCTTGTCACCGGTTGAACTGCAACCTGCCATTACTGCAACCAACAGCACCACGATAACTTTGCTCAGCTTGAATTTCATAATCTAACTCCCGGTTCTCGATTCATGTACCAGACGAATTTTCAGATTTTACTTGTCAAAAGGTGACCATACCGGTTCACGCACGTTACCTGCCTGCAATGACAAACGCTGACGAAAACGTCCGTCTACCGAAACTGCAGAAAGGACTTCACGACTCCCCGCGCGGGTGGCATAGATAATCATGCTGCCATTTGGCGAGAAACTCGGCGACTCGTCCAGCGGGCCATCGGTCAATATCCGCATCAGGCCGGTCTCCAGGTCCAGCACCGCAATGCGGTAATTGCCATTATTGCCGTGAACCATAGCAATTTTACGCCCGTCCGGCGAGATATCCGCACCGGCATTGTATTTCCCTTCAAATGTCAGCCGTTCGGCCTTGCCTCCCCCCGCAGGGACCCGGTACAGCTGCGCTGAACCACCCCGATCCGAGGTAAAAACGAGACTTCTTCCATCCGGCGTCCAGACCGGTTCGGTATCAATGGCCGAACTGCTGGTGAGCCGGCGCAGGGCGCCGCTTGATACGTCCATGATGTAGATTTCCGGGTTGCCGTCGCGCGACAGCGTCAGAGCCAGCTGGCGACCATTCGGCGACCAGGCCGGGGCACCGTTAATGCCCTTGAAGGAAGCCAGTTTGCGACGCGACCCGCTTGCCACTTGCTGGATATAAATCTCAGCCAGCTTTTTCTCGAACGACACATAGGCAATCTGCTGGCCATCCGGAGACCAGGACGGTGACATCAACGGCTGGTTCGAAGTCAGGATGGTCTGCGGGTTGTAGCCGTCCGAGTCTGCAACCAGCAAGGTATAGCTCTTGTTCTTCCCGGTACCGCTGGTGGTTACATAGGCAATTTGGGTATTAAAGGCGCCCTGCTCACCGGTGAGCTTTTCATAGATGAGATCACTGATATGGTGCGCGACCCGGCGCAGGTCAGCACCACTGGTCGGAAAGCTTGAACCGGTAAGCTGTTTGCCGCGAAATACATCGTATAACTCGAACTGGACGGTAAAGGTTCCATCAGCGTTCCCGGTTAGCTTGCCAATCACCAGGTCATCAACCTTGACCATGCGCCAGTTCTGAAACTGTACCTGTGCACCCTCTGTGGGGTGCGCAATCAGATCACGATCCGGCAGGGTTTCAATACGGCCACTGCGGTTCAGGTCGGCGCTGATAATGGCGGCCAGGTTTTCCGGCGCCGCTGTCGTATTCCCGCTCCAGCCAAACGGCACCACGGCAACCGGGATCGCCCCTTCCATCCCCTGGGTAATCTCGATAGTAAGTGCAGCACGGGCGGTGCTACCCACCAGCAACAGGACTAAAAGTATCCAACGATAATATCTGTTCATAAACGCTGTTAACCACTCCTTTTAAAACCATGATTGTGCAATTTTGAAACAGTCCTGACACGTTCGAAACTTTCAGGCATTTATCAATCAGGAACAAACCTGAAATTAATTTCACGAAAATATTT
>DAOVVG010000098.1 GCA_030632175.1 Gammaproteobacteria bacterium | reverse complement strand
CAGGGCTGGCCATCAGAATCCGACATCAAACGAATATTTGCTGGCAACATACAGTTGCTCGCATCCCAGACAGGCGGTGTTGTGGGGGTGACTGCGAAACGAGACCGGAATACCGCAGGTCCGTGACCGAAGTCCCAGTTACCGGGAACGGACACGTCGATGCCCATCGCATTCATCGCCGGCATAATAGCGTCACCCACTGTAAACAGGGTTTCAGCGGTGCCGTGTGTGTGATCACCTACGTTAACCAGCAGACTCTCTGGATTGTCAGAGCGAATGCCATTGATGACCGTTTTCAGTTTGGCAAGACCGCCTGCCGCATTGGCAGTGCGTTCGGTACCGTCAGCATCATGGATAACAGCTGAATGAGGTACCAGGGTACCGTGTATATCAGCTATCTCGATCAAGGTGATATCAGCCGCATGTGCAAAACCGGCTACACCCGTCATGGTTACTGCCAATGCAGTGGCCATTGCCCCCGCAAGACCGTGTTTTAACTTTGTCTTCATCGTCTTATACTCCTGATTAGATTGATAATTTTGGTTTCCTTTTTTGTTATTTATCCCCTATCCCTACTTACACTTTTACTCGGCAATAATTCTAATAGGGCTGTCAACGGGTGAAAATAGTCAGGCATCCTTGACGTTCATAGGAAAACTGCTGAATCATTTATGACGAAAATGGCGATTAGATAATTATGATGTTCTGATATACCTGCCCAGGCCAGAACCAGGACTCATGTAGATAATCGCGGTGTAAAGGTACTCAGAATATGCAGGAAAGTTGAACACCCGCCCGGTCATCGGAGGTGTTAACGATACTAACGAAGCCGGGAATCCCTATGTAATAGAGGGCATACGCCTATGAAGGATTCTTCTGGACCGGGTGTTTTGAACAGCGATAAGAACAAGCCACTTACGAGTGGTTTGCATGCTTTCCGGTTCGATCACCGAAATTGTCAGGGAGTGATGATCCCCAGCCGAATTGCAAGACGCGTCAGGGCCGCGATATCAGAAATACCGAGTTTTTTCTTGACACTGGTACAGTGATGGCCGGCAGTTCTGGGACTGATGTCCAGAATTTCCGCGATGTCGTTTACTGATTTGCTATTGGCGAGGAGATTAAAGACCTCAAATTCCCGTGGCGATAAACCTGCAACCAGGTTGCTGTCAGGAGTTGTTTTTCGCTTTACAAGATAGGACATCATGTCCTGGCCAATATATACCTCTCCTGCAGCGACCTGCCGTACTGCATCGATCATTACCTCCGGTGCACTGCGTTTGGTAATATACCCCAGTATCCCTGAATCGATTGCCCGATTCAGAAACACCTCGTTTTCATGCACACTGAAGACCAGGATCCTTGCTGACTTGTCACGTGCCAGAATTCGCAAGCTGGCTTCCAATCCACCTATGCCTGGCATAGAAAGATCCATAACCAGAACATCGGGGTGGCACTCGAAATATTTTGTGTAAGACTCTTCACCACTGACCGCTTCCGCTATAACAGCAATGTCATCTGTAGTTTCCAGCAGCCTGCGATATCCTGCGCGCACAACCGCATGGTCATCTCCCAGTAATACGCTTATTTCAGGCATATTCAGTTGTGCCCTTTTCCACATTCATCAAAGGTACTGTAACCATTATTGATACGCCTTTCCCCTGAGCCGTCTCCAGCTGAAATTTTCCACCCAGCGCCTCTACCCGTTCCCGCATTCCGATCACGCCAAGTCCGCCAGCCGATATAGTCGGATCAATACCCTTCCCGTCATCCACAACATTCAACACCAGTTTGCCTGATGTATTGGAAAGATCTACAGTAACATGGCGTGCTTGCGCGTATTTGGAGACATTCGTCAGACACTCCTGAACGATACGGTATATTGTAATGTTGATTCTTTCACCCAGACTGGCAAGGTCGCCTGACACCGTGATTTTGCATTTTGTATACGGGTTTCTTTCCTGCCAGGCAGAAAGCTCTTCCTTAAGTGCTTCAACCAGCCCAAGATCATCAAGGACCCCGGGGCGAAGCCGCTGCATCATCGAATGGACTACCTCATAGATACGCGACGCGACGTCCAGGATGGCGCCGGCGCTGGCATCTACACGATCATCACATCCTTTTGACAGGCCGCGAATTGATCTGGCATCAGCCCGAATCGCCGTAATACACTGGCCGAGTTCATCATGAAGTTCCCGTGCCAGGTGTTTACGCTCATCTTCCAGCGCAGTCAGTGATGTCCGGGTTAACTGCCGGTTCTCGGCAAGTAGTTTGCGTGCCCTGGTCTCCGCCTTGCGTGCCTTGGCTTCCGCCTCTTCGAGTTTCCGTGTGCGATTCGACACTTCGGCGACCATGCGGTTGAAAGCCGTTGCTGTCCTGCCCACTTCATCCTTTGTCTCAATGGGTAGAGTGATCGAGTAGTTCCCCTTGCCCACATCCTGTGCCGCAATTGACAGCATACCGAGCCTGCGGGTCAGTCCCAATCCTATGAGCACTGTAACTATGGCAGTCAAAATAATTGCAGTCGCTGCAATCGAAATACCGCGTATCCGGGATTTGCGAATCGCCTCCTCCATTAATGACAGGGAGAAGCCCATTAACACCTTGCCCATTGGTTGATCGGCAACCAGAATTTCACCGGATATGTCGAAAACACCATCTGTAACCCGGGCTGGGTGCGAGTCCATGAGTGGCCATGTTTTTCGGGGTGCTGAACCCAATGTAATCACGGCTCCATCATTCCTGTCCAGAATAACCAGGTATGCCAGTTCCTTGTAGCCCATGACCTTTTCCAGATAATATTGCAGAGTTGCGTAATCTACAGCTGCCATGTAGGTGCCGGAATTATTGGCTGTTTGCTGGATCATACTGAACGCTGTATCACGCAATCGATCAGTGTGCGTCGTATGTATGATGGCAATATTATTCCACACAAGCAGCGACAGCATCACGATTTCTATCGTGACGACACTTGCGATCAGACGGAATCTAAGAGAGCGGAAGAAGGTGGTTGACATTGACAGGGCTATTCTCATCGGAACAGTGATTCATCCAGTTTCTCATATACATCCGGGCTTGCCTTCCTGAAACCGGATAATCTGTTGTGTTTGAGTACAGCCCTTCCTTCCGGTGTTGTATCTATATTCAGAAGAACCGAGGCAATATCAGAAGCACAGCTATTGCTTATTCTTGGACCAACGCTGATCGGGATTAACGGAGCTTTTTCAGTTCTTGCGATAATGCGCATACTCTCCTGAACCCTTTTGCTGGATGCTTCAAAAGGCGGCAGCATCAATGCCGATGCGTCCGTCACGCCATGATATGCAGAAAGCAGAGATGCGTCGTGGGATGGAGTTATAACAAGGTCCAGATCAACATCAGGATCAATACCTGCGTCGAGCAGACTCTTTCTGACCAGCAATGTTGAAAGTCCCAGGGGATGAACGGTAGCCAGCTGCTTTCGCCTGAGATCCTCGATCGTTTGAATATCACTCTGTTTGGGTACTACGATAACCGCCCACATATCCGGCGAATCAATGCTCGCAATCAGGCGGAAGCCTGCCTTGCTGCTGGCCTGGGGAAAGAGGTGCGGAGCTGTAAACAGAATATCGTAGCGCTGCTCTTCGTGAGTACGCCGCGCAAATTCGACAAAGTGTGGTGCTGTTTCAATATGAACCGAGGCCTGTAGTTTTTCCGAGAGATAGCCTGCAAGCGGAGAAAATCGGTATATCAGTTGCTCCGTACTAATGTAGGGAAGAATGCCGAAGACAATAGGGCTGGTTCCCTGGCAGTTTGTTTTATTGTCCGGTGCAGCATTAATTGCCGGGCAGAACAGAATAAGAAAGCAGAAAACAGTCGCATGCAGATTGATGTCGCTGGTTCGCGAGAGCCGAATTAACATTTGCATACGCCTTGACTTTGAACGCATGGTGCATGATTGCTTGGGGGTGACTTCCTGTCAACATGATAGCATGTCAGCAGTAGCTTCGGACCAATCAATATTTGTTTGTTATCTGGTTTCCTGTAGCCGATTACCTTGCCCGGGTGTGAGGTTTAAATGGTTACAGAATCTGCAGCAGTGCATGCGATTTTTCAAATCCTTTGGCGGGCAGGAGCAGGCATTTTCGGCTTGTCTGTTCTCATGCGAGAATCTACCCGCGCAATCAAAACAACCAGGTAAGCTGTATTCCTGCCCGGTCGTCCACGGTGTTGACGATCCTGTTGGCATTTTCTGTTATACCGTCAGCTACGGGTTTGATCGGAAACCTGCCCCCGGGTGCGCTGCTGGCATAAGGCTCGGGTGCATTCACGTCCCTGAAGATGTAATTGATTGTCAGCCGAAGCTTGCGGCTGAAATGATAGTTCAAACCCAGCGTTATATCAGTTAGCTCACGCTCGTTGCCCGGGTTGACTGTCGAAGCGGTGTCATACAATAGATCGTGGCGGTGATAACGCAGGTCAAACTGCCATTTGTTGTTTGGAAGAAACCCCAGGTCCACGGTGAGGGCGCGCGATTTATTGTCATCCTCGGCGGCGATTTGCAGATTACCGTTATCGACATTGCCATTCGCCACCCCGCCTGCCGGTGCGAAAAAGATCATTCCATCGGCCTGCATGAGTTCCACCGCCAGGCGGTACTTGTATGCTGAACCGGGAATACCGGCCAGTAGCCTGGTCCCGACGCCGTAACGGATCCGGTCATATTCCTCATCCTTCGGGTCCGAACTGAATTGACGCTCACCGCGCTGGTACCAGCCATACATTTTGACACCATGTTTTTTAACACCCCAGCCACCGGGCAATCTGTACTCCGCTGATGCGTACAGGTAGAGTTCCGGTGTTTCATTGATGCCACCTGTTTCGCTGATTGCCTCTCCACGGCCCAGCATTACCGCGTATGACAAATCCCAGTCCTCCTGCACGAAAGAATCGAATACCTGCACACCCCAATCGCGTACCGCATTGGTGCCGTAAGCAGAGTTCCGCGGCGTTCCCAGTGCCGGTGAAGCCGGTGACCCCGCCGGTTTTGCCGCACCCTTTACAAAACGCTCCAGTACTTCGCGGGCAACAAAATCGGTAAGTTCAATGTAATCCAGGGTGTGTACACCCTGCAGTGCCTCCTCGGGACCCGGGGTCTTGAACAGTCCGGCTCGTATACGGGCACCGGGAAGATGATTGAAGGTAAGACTCAGGTGGTCCAGTGCTACGGTACGGGCGCGATCCCCAAAGGGATCATAGGTCAGAAGATTCGGGGCCGCTTCGAACAGGGTGAAATAATTCATCTTCGAGGTAAAACGGTTCCGCAACGGGCCGGTAAAGACGCCGCGTACACCGGCGCGGGCACGCCGGACATGAAAGCGCTCGCCCTCGTCAAACCAGGGAGAAACAGAGGTAATTGCCAGCCTCTCACCGTTGTTGCGGGAAAAGTCCGGTGGTCCGGGAGAGTCCGTCAAGCCATGCAGTTCATCACTTGTATCAAGCGTATAGGCTGGCTGAACAAAACCCCAGAACCTGTGAGCCGGTGCAAGCGGGTGCTCGGTACCCTGCAACATTAACCAGTTGGCTGCGCACACCGGGCCGGATATCCAGGGCAGGCAAACCGCCAGCACGGCAACACAGAAGACCCGGCTGCGAGAGAAAAACATACGGGTAACGATCAGGGTGTAATGACCCCTATCCGGATAGCAAGGCGCGTCAGGGCTGCAATATCGGAAACACCAAGCTTTTTCTTTACACTGGTATAGTGGTGACCGACTGTCTTGGGGCTCAGATTCAGAATCTCTGCGATGTTATTCACGGATTTGCTGTCTGCCAGTAACTGAAAAACCTCGAATTCCCTGGGCGTCAGTCCGGCAACGGTATCCGACCCCGGTGTGGATCTGCGTTTCGCAAGGTATGGCATCATTTCCTGGCCGATGTAGACCGAACCTGTTGCTACCTGCCGAACGGCGTCGATCATGACGCGTGATGCACTACGTTTGGAAATGTAGCCCAATATTCCTGAATCGAGTACCCGGGTAAGAAAAACCTCGTTTTCGTGTACGCTGAAGACCAGTATTTTTGCAGTGCTGTCCTTTGCCAGTATCCGCATACTGGCTTCCAGTCCGCCCATGCCCGGCATTGACAGGTCCATCACCAGCACGTCCGGATGGTACTTAAAGTAGTCCTGATAGGCTTCCTCGCCACTGCTCGCCTCTGCGATGACCTCAATATTCGGTGTTGCTTCAAGCAGGCGGCGGTAACCGGCACGCACAACTTCGTGATCATCGACGAGCAGGACATTCAGTCTGGTCTTGTCACCCATTTGATATTATTCCTCTGCCACCCAGTGGAATCCTGACACTGACTGTCACGCCCGCACCCTTTTCCGACTTCAACATGAACTCTCCACCCAGCCCCTCGGCACGCTCGCGCATGCCAATCAGCCCCAGGCCGTCACTCGGCAGGGACTGGTCCAGCCCCGGCCCGTTATCGCTGACAGACAATACCAGTCCTTCGTCATCACCGGAAAGACCGATACTGACACGTGTGGCTTCGGCGTGCCGTGTGATATTTGTCAGGCACTCCTGCACGATACGGTATATGGTTATGTTGACTCTGTCATCCAGACCGTCAAGGTTGCCTGTCACATCGAATGTCGTTTCGATTTCCGGGTTCCTTTCCTGCCAGGCCGACAACTCCTCTTTTAATGCCTCCACCAGCCCGAGGTCATCCAGAATACCGGGGCGCAGGCGTTGCATCATGTCATGTACGACTTCATATATTCGTGATGAAACACCCAGGATGGCTCCGGCGCTTGTTTCTATACGCTTGTCGCCGTTCCTTGACAGGTCCCGGATTGACTCTGCGTCGGCCTGAATGGCTGTAATGCACTGTCCCATTTCATCATGCAGTTCACGGGCCAAGTGCCTGCGTTCTTCCTCCTGTACATGCAGTGATGTATGTACCAGGTTCCGGTTCTCTGCCAGCAAGGCTCGTGACTTTGACTCGGCTTCCTTTAGTTGCTGTGTCCTGTTCGATACCTCTGTAACCATACGATTGAATGCAAATGCGGTTCTGCCGACTTCATCAGCAGTCTCGATCGGGATCCTGATCGAGTAATCCCCTTTTCCAACTTCCTGCGCTGCCGCGGCCAGTATGCCCAGCCTGCGTGTCAGGCCAAGGCCGATCAGGACAGTCACGATGACAGTCAATACGATTTCGGCGGCCGCAATCGAAATGCCACGAATACGGGATTTCCGGATGGCCTCATCCATCAGTGACAGTGAAAAACCCATCAACACCCTGCCCATCGGCTGCCCCGCAACCGTCATAATTTCACTGACATCGAATACTCCATCCGTGACCTGTGCCGGATGTGCCTCCAGTGCAGGCCATGGCTGCGCGGGATATGTGCCCAGCATAATCGCTGCCTGCTCATCCAGGTCGAGTCTTACCAGATAGGCCAACTCCTGGTAGTCAGTGATGTTGCTCTAGTAATCGTCCAGGGTCGCATAGTCCACTGCCACCATGTAGTTGCCGGAGGTTCGTGCAATCTGCTGGATCATGCTTGTCGCAGTGTCGCGCAGGCGGTCTGTGTGCGTTGACTGGATAATGGAAATATTGTTCCAGACCAGCAGTGACAGCATGATTATCTCGATCGTAACCACGCTGGCAATCAGGCGAAAGCGGAGTGATTGAAACAGGGTGGTTGATTTCCCGTGCATGCAGACCTCAGCGACTCAACAGCTCATTAAGCCTTTCATACACAGCCGGGTCCCCCTTTCTGAACCCGGTAAAGTTGTTATGCTCTAATACAGCTCTGCCTTCAGGGGTCGATCCCATCTTGATCAGCAAATCTGTTATCTCTGCTGCACAGGCTTCACCCAGCCGGGGGGCCACGCTGATCGGGATATGTGGTGTAGACTCGGTCCTGGCAATAATTCGCATACTCTCCCGGACCTTCTTGCTGGCAACTTCAAATGGTGGCTGCATAAGAGACGATGCATCGGTCACACCATGATATGAACTAAGCAGTGAGGCATGGTGTGTCGGAGTAATGACCATGTCGAGGTCGACATCGGGATCAATACCGGCTTCGAACAAGGTCTTCCTGACCAGTAATGTTGCCAGCCCCAATGGTGGCACTGTTGCCAGTCGTTTACCCCTCAGGTCATGGATAGTCTGAATCGGGCTTTGGTCTGGTACAACAATAATTGCCCACATACCAGGTGAGTCAACACTCACAACCAGCTCATACCCCGCCTTTT